>NZ_JBSRVX010000003.1:0-48982 GCF_055134745.1 Actibacterium sp. | reverse complement strand
CTATTGCCGCGGCCCCTACTGCGTCTACGCCCACCAGGCCGTCGCAACGCTGCGCCGCCACGGGCTCAACGCGCGGCGACTGGAAGGCGGTCTGCCGGAATGGCGCGAGGATGGAAGGCCCGTGCTCATCGACGCAGAATGAGTGGTCCTTTGCTTGGGCAAGCCCGCGCCGCGTCGCACCCAAGCTACGCCACTGTTTTTCCGTTTGCGTAAACACGTAGCAGGCCAGCGTGAAGGCGAAGCCATTCCGTTCACCAGCAGTCCACATCATTGCACGGGACCCGGCTCACGAGGGCGGATTGCTAAAGTGTGCGACGGGACACGATATCACGCGATCACAACATGAACATGTGCTGCACACGACGTCGCTCAAACCATTGAAATCCTACCGAAATCGCTACCATCCATCATCGGGGCCACAGACAGACGGGCGGCCCGGATCAGGTCTGGTTTTCCATGGTCTGCTGGGTGTTCAGGCCCGGTCATCTTCCGCTTCCATCGCTTTTGGGGCTGTGTGCCCCCGTTTTTGCGGCAAGTGCAACACGATGTTGCCCCGAACCAAGATTGTAGCACCGTTTTCTGCCCCACGCGGCCAATAACGGCCCGGCGCGGTCCGCACAGCCCCATGGACTTTCGCCCCCTTGGCGGGGATAGTCTGGCCGCAGCAAGCCGGGAGACATCATGAAGATCGCGACATTCAACATCAACGGTATCAAGGCGCGGGTGCAGGCCTTGCTTGACTGGCTGGACGAGGCCGCGCCCGATGTCGTGCTGTTGCAGGAGATCAAGACCGTCGATGAGGGGTTTCCCCGCGACCTGTTCGAAGATCGCGGCTATCATGTTGAAACCCATGGGCAAAAAGGGTTCAACGGCGTTGCGATCCTGTCGAAGCTGCCGCTGGAGGATGTCACGCGCGGCCTGCCCGGCGATGATACGGATGAACAGGCCCGCTGGATCGAGGCAACTGTGATCGGCAAGCGGGCGCTGCGCGTTTGCGGGCTGTATCTGCCCAATGGCAATCCCGCGCCGGGGCCGAAATACGATTACAAGCTGGCCTGGATGGAACGGATGCAGGCCCGCGCACAGGCGCTGATGACGGCAGAGGAACCGGCGCTGATGGCAGGTGACTACAACGTCATTCCCCAGGATGAGGATGCCGCCCGTCCCGAGGCGTGGCGCAACGATGCACTGGGGATGCCGGCCAGCCGCGAGGCGTTCCGCCGTATCCTGAACATGGGTTTTACCGAGGCCTTCCGGGTGCGCAATCCCGGGCCGGGGCATTATTCGTTCTGGGATTATCAGGCGGGGGCCTGGAACCGCAATGACGGCATCCGCATAGATCATCTGCTGCTGACCCCGCAGGCCGCCGATCTGTTGGTCGATTGCCAGATCGACAGGGATATCCGGGGCCGCGACAAGCCTTCAGACCATGTGCCGGTCTGGGTCGAGATGGACATATGACAGCGGCGACAAGGGCAGCGCCCGAACCGAGGGGTGGGTGCAAAGCGCCCGCCCCGTGGGGGCGGTTCGGGCGCTGCCCGGCGGTGCCGCCGGGCGGATCGCCTGACCGCCGTCGAACCCGCAGGCGGAAGGTATCACCATGACTGACACCCTGATCCACGACCCCGATGGCGGCCTGCCCCGCCTGCTGGAAATCATGCGCCGCTTGCGCGACCCGCAAACCGGCTGTCCCTGGGATATCGAACAGGATTTCGCCAGCATCGCCCCCTATACGATCGAAGAGGCCTATGAGGTCGCCGATGCGATCGAACGGCAGGACTGGCGCGATCTGGAGGGCGAATTGGGCGATCTGCTGTTGCAGACCGTCTATCACACCCAGATGGGCACCGAGGCCGGATTGTTCACCTTTGACAGCGTCGCTAATGCCATTTCCGACAAGATGGTCGCGCGCCACCCGCATGTGTTCGGGGACGAAAACCGCGACAAGACCGCCGCCCAGCAGACCCGCGACTGGGAGTCGCAAAAGGCCGCCGAACGCACCGCCAGGGGCGAGCGCCGCACCCTGGAGGGTGTGGCGCGTGGCCTGCCCGGCCTGACGCGGGCGGTCAAGCTGCAAAAACGGCTGGCGCGGGTCGGGTTCGACTGGGCCGATACAGGCGATGTGCTGGACAAGATCGTGGAAGAATCGCGCGAACTTGTCGAGGCCCGCAACAGCCTGTCGGCAGATGCGATCGAGGATGAATTCGGCGATCTGCTGTTCGTGATGGCCAATCTGGCCCGGCATCTGGGCGTCGACCCCGAGGCCGCCCTGCGCCGCACCAATGCCAAGGTCGAACGCCGCTTTGCCGCCATAGAAGACCGGCTGGCCGCCATGGGCAAGACGCCCGCCGACAGCGATCTGGCGGAAATGGACGCGCTGTGGGATGCGGTGAAACGGGCAGAAAAACCTGACTGATAAATTCAGGTATTGACCCGACCAAAAGACTCGGCTTTATGTGCCCCATCAAAACCGAAGGAAGCGAACATGAACGTCCTTGTCAAAATGACCATCGCCGCAGCCCTTGGCGCAGGGGCCGCACCGGCACTGGCCGATGTGAATATCTATTCTTATCGCCAGCCTGACCTGATTCAGCCACTGCTGGACGCCTTTACCGCCGAAACCGGCATCAGCACCAATATGGTGTTCCTGAACAAGGGCATGGTGGAGCGTCTGCTGGCCGAGGGTGACCGCTCGCCCGCCGATCTGATCCTGACGACCGATGTCGCCCGTCTGGTCGAGGCCGAAGAGGCCGGCGTGACCCAGCCCCTGGCCGATGCAAGCCTGGCCGACCGCATTCCGGCCGTGTTCCGCGACCCTGACAACCACTGGTTTGGTGTCACCAGCCGCGCGCGGATCGTCTATGCCTCGAAAGAACGCGTCGATACCGCCGAGATCACCACCTATGAAGATCTTGCCGACCCTAAATGGAAGGGGCGTATCTGCACCCGTTCGGGCACGCATTCCTATACGCTGGCGCTGGTCGCGGCGATGCTGGAACATCACACCGAGGCCGAAGTGAAAACCTGGCTGGAAGGCGTCAAGGCCAATCTGGCGCGCAAACCCGAAGGCAATGACCGCGCACAGGTCAAGGCGATCTGGGCCGGACAATGCGATATCAGCCTGGGCAATACCTATTACATGGGCCAGATGTTGGCCGATCCCGAACAGGCCGAATGGGCCAATTCCGTCAATGTGCTGTTCCCCACCTTCGAAGATGGCGGCACGCATATGAACATCTCGGGCATGGCGCTGACCAAGGCCGCACCGCATCGCGACGAAGCGATCAAGCTGATGGAATTCCTGTCTTCGCCGCATGCGCAGGAAATCTATGCCCAGGTCAATTACGAATACCCTGTCGCGCTTGACAGCAAGCCCTCTGATCTGGTGGCCGGCTGGGGCATCCCCACACCCGACCCCATTGACCTGACCGCACTGGCCAAGAACCAGCCCGTCGCGCTTCGCCTTGTCGAAGAGGTCAATTTCGACGGCTGATCCCGGCGGATTGCCAGATTGCCTTTCATACGCCCGCCGGACCATTCGGCGGGCGTTGTCTTTGCCCCTGCAAAACCCCGGTATCGTCGCTATATAAGGGGGATGACATTGCATATCGCCTTTGACAATTCCTATGCCCGCCTGCCCGACCGGTTCTTTGCCGCGCAGGCGCCGACCCCGGTGCGTGCACCGCGTCTGATCGCCCTCAATGACGGGCTGGCGCGCGAACTGGGGCTGGACCCCGACGCGCTGCGCAGCCCCGACGGCATCGCGATGCTGGCGGGCAATCTGGTGCCACAGGGCGCCACTCCGCTGGCGCAGGCCTATGCGGGGCATCAGTTTGGTGGCTGGGTGCCGCAACTGGGCGACGGGCGCGCGGTGCTGCTGGGCGAAGTGATTGACACAGCGGGCCAGCGCCGCGACATCCATCTGAAAGGCGCAGGCCGCACCCCGTTTTCGCGCGGGGGCGACGGGCGGGCCTGGCTGGGGCCGGTCTTGCGGGAATATCTGGTGTCCGAGGCGATGCATGCCATGGGTATCCCCACCACACGCGCCCTGGCGGCCGTGGCAACCGGCGAACAGGTGTTTCGCGAAACCGCCCTGCCCGGTGCGGTGCTGACCCGCGTCGCCGCCAGCCATATCCGGGTCGGCACGTTCCAGTATTTCGCCGCACGTGGCGATATCGACGCGCTGCAGCACCTGACCGACCATGCCATTGCCCGCCACTATCCCACGGCCGAGGGGGCGCTGGGGTTGTTGCGCGCCGTGATGGGCGCGCAGGCGCGACTGGTGGCCCGCTGGATGGGCGTGGGATTCATCTTGGGGTGATGAATACCGACAACACGTCGATTTCGGGTGAAACGATTGATTATGGGCCTTGTGCCTTCATGGATCAGTATGACGCCGGAACCGTGTTCAGCTCGATCGACCGCGGCGGGCGTTATGCCTATAACCGGCAGGCCGACATCATGCTGTGGAACCTGGCGCAACTGGCCAGCGCGCTGTTGCCGCTGATGGGACCCGACCGGAATGCCGCAATCGCCGCCGCCACGGCGGTTCTGGATGATTTTCCAGATCTGTTCAAACGCGAATGGCTGGCGGTGTTTGGCGCGAAAATCGGAATCGCCCAGCCGGTGGATCAGGACACCGACCTGATCCAGCGCCTGCTGGATATAATCGCGGCCAACGGTTTGGATTTTACCAACAGTTTCCGCTCACTCTCTGATGAACATGATATATCCGGCCTGCGCGCCGCCGCCGGTTTCGACGCATGGCAGGCAGATTGGCAAGCCCGCGTCAGCGGCAGCACCACGGCCGCCGCACAGATGCAATCGGTCAATCCGGCCTATATCCCGCGCAATCACCGCATCGAAGCAGCCATCGCCGATGCAGTGAATGGCGATTTCACGACGTTCGAACATTTGTTCAGGATCGTCACGCAACCCTATGCGTTGCAACCTGAAAATGCCGGCTATATGTCACCGCCGACCCCCGAACAGCAGGTCACGAAAACCTATTGTGGCACCTGAACCGGCCTTCGGCCCGGCAGGTTGATCAACACCAGACCCACCGCCACCAGCACCAGCGGGCCGATCACCGCCCGGCCCAGATGTTCGTCCAGCAGTAGCCAACCAAACATCACCCCGAACAGCGGTGACAGAAAGCTGAAACTCGCCACGCCCGAGGCGGGATAGATCGTCAGAAGCCACAGCCAGAAGATGAACCCGGCGCTGGAAATCACCACGATCTGAAAGGCCAGCCCGGCAAGGTGAACGGGCTGCAAGTCACGGATGAACGGGCCAAAGAACGGCGCGGCCACCATCAGGATCGGCACCGATATCGCCACCTCCCACATCAGTTGCATTTCCGGGCGAACCCGGTTCAGGCGACTGACCCGCAGGATGATGATCATCACCGCCCAGCAGATCGCCGCGGCCAGCGCAAAGATATCCCCCAGCAGATTGGCCTGCCCGCCCGGGCTGGCCCGATCAAACAGCGCCCAGGCCACGCCGCCAAAGGCCGCGATCAGCCCCGCCACCTTGCGCAGGCTGATCTGATCCCCCGCCAGCATGAAATGCGCCGCCAGCGTCAGCCAGAGCGGCATCGAATAATACAGCACCGACGAACGTGTCACGGTCGTCATGTCCAGCGCGACGAACAGAAAGATGAACTGCACCGCGAACAGCGCGCCCACCGCGATCCCGGGCAGGATCGTGTCGCGCGTCACCGTGATGGGATAACCGCGAAACCGCATCCAGGCCCAGATGCAGAACACCGCCCCGATCGAGCGCAGGCAGGCAAAGAACACCGGCTGAAAGCCCGCATTCACAACCTTGATGACAACCTGATTGAACCCGTATACGGCCGAAAACAGGACCAGCGCCGCCGCGCCGATCGCGTCCATATGATCTTTGCGCGCCATGATCCCCCCTGTCCCTGGCTCACCCTTTGCACTCTCGCCCGGACTGTCAAGCCATGCTAGAGCAAGGCAGGGCAGACGAAAGGGCCGCAGCCGATGACAATTCTTCAGATCGCGTCGTTGCTGATCGTGCTGGCTGCGGGCTTTGGCTGTCTGAATTACTTTTTCCTGCGCCTGCCCCAATCCATCGGCATCCTGATCGTGGCGCTGCTGGCCTCTGCCGCCGCCATGCTGACCGATCTGGCCTTTCCGCATCTGGGCCTGTCGGCCACCCTGCGCGCCATGGTGCTGGAGATCGACTTTTCCGACGCGCTGCTGGAAGGGATGCTGGGGCTGTTGCTGTTTGCCGGGGCGCTGCATGTCAAGATGGACGATTTGCGCGCCCAGGCATGGGTGGTGCTGTTGATGGCCACCATCGGCGTGGCGCTGTCGGTGGCTGTGGTCGGGGTCGGGTTCAGCTGGATGACCGGCATGCCGCTGCTGGTGGCGCTGGTGTTTGGCGCGATCATTTCGCCGACCGATCCGGTTGCGGTTCTGGGGGTGCTGCGCGCGGCCAATCTGCGCAAATCGCTGGAAACCAAGATTGCCGGGGAAAGCCTGTTCAATGACGGGGTGGCCTATGTCGTCTATCTGATCCTGATCGGGCTGGCCTTTGGCGCAGGCGGGCATGGTTCCGATCACGCCTCTGACAATGCCACGCTGGATGCGCTGGCACTGTTCGCGCAGGAAGCCTTTGGCGGGGCGGCGCTGGGGGCAGTTCTGGGCTGGCTGACCTTCCGGGTGATGCGCCGGATCGACGATTACGCGCTAGAGGTGCTGATCACCCTTGCGCTGGCTTTTGGCGGCTATGAACTGGCCATCGGGCTGCATGTATCGGCCCCGATCATGGCGGTTGTGGCCGGGCTGATGATCGGCGATGTCGGCATGAAATACGGGATGAGCGAGATCACCCGCAACTATGTCAACGCGTTCTGGAGCATGGTGGACGAGATCCTGAACGCGATCCTGTTCCTGCTGATCGGGATCGAGGTTTTCGCGGTGGCCTTCGATATGTCCTATGTCTGGGCGGCCGTTTTTGCCGTTATCCTGGGGCTGGTGGCGCGGTTGCTGGCCGTGGCCGTGCCGATCCTGATGTTGCGCCCGTTCCGCAGCTTTGGCCGCGATGTGATTCCTATCATGACATGGGGCGGCCTGAAGGGCGGCATTTCCGTCGCACTGGCCCTGGCCTTGCCCACCGGCGAATGGAAACCGCTGATCCTGACGGCGACCTATGTGGTGGTGGTTTTCTCGATCATCGTGCAAGGGCTGACCATCGCGCCGCTGGCCCGCCGCCTGGGCCGCGAGCCGGGCCTGATGTAGGAGAACGATCATGCTGGAGCCGCTTTTCGCCTGTGATGTGCTGCCCGGTGGCGTCGTGCGGGCGCTGCCTGATCCCGATCCCGGCGCCACGCCCGAACCGGGGGCCCTGTTTCGCTGGCTGCATCTGGATCTGACCAGCCCCGCCCTGCCCGACTGGGCCGATGCGCATCTGCCGCCGGTTGCCGCCGCGGCCCTGTTGCAGGCCGAAACCCGGCCACGCTGCGATGTGCATGGCACCGGGCTGATCCTGAACCTGCGCGCCATCAACATGAACCCCGGCGACGAGATCGAGGATATGGTCAGCCTGCGGATCTGGGCCACCGATCAACTGGTGGTGACGGTGCGCAAACGGCGTGTTTTCGCATTGGAAACCCTGCGCACCGAGGCTGCCGCAGGCGATGCCCCCGCAGATCCCGGTGATTTTCTGGAACGGTTGACCGAAAAGCTGATGGACCGGCTGGAAGAGGTATCCGTGCGGCTGGAGGATGACACCGACGCGCTGGAAGAGGCCATATTCGATCAATCCGCAGCCGAGGCCGACCGGCTGGCGGCCACGCGGCGCACCGTGATCCGCCTGCGTCGCTATGTCTGGCCCCAGCGCGAGGCGCTGATGCGGCTGGCGGCGGTCGATCTGCCCTTTGTGGCGCGCGGCGATCAGCAATTGCTGGCCGAAACCGCAAACCGCGCCACCCGCAGCGTCGAGGAGCTGGACGCCATTTCCGCCCGTCTGGCAGCCTTGCAGGAACATCTTTATGCGGAACACACGGCGCGGATCGGGCGCAATGGCTATGTGCTGTCGGTGGTGGCGGCGATCTTCCTGCCGCTGACCCTGTTGACCGGGTTGTTCGGCGTCAACGTGGCCGGAATGCCGGGCCTGACATGGACCCCGGCCTTTGCCGTGCTGAGCGGCGTGACCGCGCTGATCGGGGTGGTTCTGTATCTTGTGTTCCGCTGGCTGCGCTGGTTCTGAGGCTGCCGTTTTAAGGTTCCGTTTTCACCCCGGCTGCGCTAGGACGCGCAAAGCACGATATGAGGCCCAGGATGGCAGACACAATCATCGAACGCTGCGAAGCCAAGGGCCTGCGCATGACCGAACAACGCCGCGTCATCGGGCGGGTCCTGCAAGACAGCGACGACCACCCCGATGTCGAGGAGCTGTATGCCCGCGCCACCGCCGTGGATCCCCGCATTTCGATTGCAACCGTGTATCGCACCGTCAAGCTGTTCGAAGAGGCCGGGATTCTGGACAAGCTGGAATTCGGCGACGGGCGCGCGCGCTATGAGGATGCCGACCGAGAGCATCACGACCATCTGATCGACATGAATTCCGGCGAGGTGATCGAGTTTTTCGACGAAGAGATCGAAGCCCTGCAGGACAAGATCGCCGCGCGGCTGGGGTATCGGCTGAAGGGGCATCGGCTGGAACTGTATGGCGTGCCCCTGAAGAAACGCTGATCCGATCGCGGCCCGCTGGCGCGGGCCATTGCCATGTCTCGCGCCCTTGCGGGCGCTCGGTGCGCTGCCGCGGGCGAGTATTTGCGCCAAGGTGATGGGGCAAGGCGCTTTTTGCTTTCGCGCCGCACGTGACGGGGATAGGCGGGGGCAGGATTTTCGGGCGGGCGAATGGGCAATCTGCGTGGCATTTTGATGATGATCGCCTCTATGGCGTTCTTTTCGCTTGAGGACATGTTCATCAAGCGGCTGAGCGCGACCCTTCCGATCGGTCAGATCCTGCTGATGCTGGGCATTGGCGGCGCGGTGGTCTTCGCCCTGCCCGCCTTGCGGCGCGGTGATCGGCTGATCTCGCGCGATGCGCTGGCCCGGCCGGTCCTGTTGCGGGCGCTGGGGGAAATGATGGGCACCTTCGGCATTGTCAGCGCGCTGGCCCGCACGCCCATATCAAGCGCTTCGGCGATCTTGCAGGCCACGCCGCTGGTGGTGGTGCTGGGGGCAGCCCTGTTCATGGGCGAAAAGGTGGGCTGGCGGCGCTGGGGCGCGATCCTGGTGGGCTTTGCCGGGGTGGTGATCATCCTGCGCCCGGGGCTGGAGGGGTTTCAGCCCGCATCGCTGTTTGCGGTTCTGGGGGTGATGGGGCTGGCGCTGCGCGATCTGGCCACCCGCACCGCCCCGCGCCGGATGAGTTCGTTCCAGTTGTCATCCTATGGCTTTGCGGCGCTGATCCCGCTGGGGGCCGCGATGGTTCTGTTCGGCCCGGACGCCGTTGCGATGGACGGCGCGGCATGGGCGCAAATGGCCGGGGCGCTGGCGATGGGGGTTCTGGGTTATTACGGCATCGTCGAGGCGATGCGCGCCGGCGAAGTTTCGGTCGTGACGCCATTTCGTTACGTGCGGCTGCTATTCGCGCTGGCGGTGGGTGTGCTGGCCTTTGGCGAACATCCCGACGCGCTGACCCTGCTGGGCGGGGCGGTGATCATCGGGTCGGGGCTTTATACATTCGCGCGGCAGCGTGCTCTTTCCTCGCGCGCAAAGGGGCGCTAGAAGGGCGCAAATTTCGGATTTCAGCAAGACAGGATCATTCCATGAGCACCATCATCGACATTATCGGCCGTGAAATTCTGGACAGCCGGGGCAACCCGACCGTCGAGGTGGATGTCATTCTGGAGGACGGCACCATGGGCCGCGCCGCCGTGCCCTCGGGCGCCTCGACCGGCGCGCATGAGGCGGTGGAAAAACGTGACGGCGACAAGGCGCGCTATCTGGGCAAGGGCGTGCTGGGGGCGGTGGCGGCCGTCAATGGCGAACTGGCCGAGGGGCTGGTGGGCTTTGATGTCACCGAACAGATGGCAATCGACGCCACGATGATCGAAATGGACGGCACCCATAACAAGGGCCGGCTGGGCGCCAATGCCATTCTGGGCGTGTCGCTGGCCTGTGCCAAGGCCGCCGCCGATTTCACCGCGCAGCCGCTTTATCGTTATATCGGCGGCACATCCGCCCGTGTGCTGCCGGTGCCGATGATGAACATCATCAATGGCGGCGAACATGCCGACAACCCGATCGACATTCAGGAATTCATGATCATGCCGGTGGCCGCCCATGACATCCGCGATGCGGTGCGCATGGGGTCCGAGGTGTTTCATACCCTGAAAAAGGAACTGCATGCCGCCGGCCACAATACCGGTATCGGCGATGAGGGCGGCTTTGCCCCGAACCTGTCCTCCAGCCGCGAAGCGCTGGATTTCATTCTGAAATCCATCGAAAAGGCCGGGTATAAACCGGGCAAGGATATCTATCTGGCGCTGGATTGCGCCGCGACCGAATATTACCGGGGCGGCAAGTATGAAATGACGGGCGAAGGCAAATCGCTGAGTGCCGCCGAAAACGTCGCCTATCTGGCGGCCCTTTGCGCCGATTACCCGATCATCAGCATCGAGGATGGCTGTTCCGAGGATGACTGGGACGGATGGAAGCTGTTGACCGATGCGCTGGGGGCAAAGGTGCAACTGGTGGGCGATGATCTGTTCGTGACCAACCCCGCGCGTCTGGCCGATGGCATCAAGCGCGGCGTGGCCAATTCGATGCTGGTCAAGGTCAACCAGATCGGCACGCTGACCGAAACCCTTGCCGCCGTCGATATGGCGCACCGCGCGCGTTACACCAATGTGATGAGCCATCGTTCGGGCGAGACCGAGGATGCCACCATCGCCGATCTGGCCGTGGCCACCAATTGCGGGCAGATCAAGACCGGATCGCTGTCGCGCTCTGACCGGCTGGCGAAATACAACCAGTTGATCCGGATCGAGGAAATGCTGGGCGAGACGGCGGAATATGCCGGGCGGAGCATCCTGAAGGGGTGAATTGCCATGACGCCCGCCGACCTTATCGCCCGCCTGAACCTTGCACCGCATCCCGAAGGCGGGTGGTATCGCCAGACCTGGGTGGCAGACGGACCTGATGGCCGCCCGCCTGGCACCTGTATCTATTACCTGCTGGAACGGGGCCAGCGCAGCCATTGGCACCGGGTCGATGCCGCCGAGATCTGGCATTTCTATGCGGGGGATCCGCTGTTGCTGCGCCTGTCGGCCAGCGAAACCGGCCCTGCGCGGGATCATATCCTTGGCCCCGATCTGGGTGCGGGTCAGGCGCCGCAGATCGTCGTGCCGGCCCGTCACTGGCAAATGGCAGAGCCCACGGGCGACTATGCGCTGGTGGGCTGCACCGTTTCGCCGGGCTTTACCTTTGACGGGTTTGAAATGGCCGCGCCGGATTTTGACATCCCGCGCTGACCGGTCACGCCATCGCCATTGCGTCTTCCATCGCGAATGCCGCGACCCGCTCGCCGATCATCATCGAGGGCGCGCTGGTATTGGCGCCCATGATGCGCGGAATCACCGAGGCATCGGCGACACGCAAGCCGCGCACGCCCATGACCCGCAACTTGTTGTCGACAACGGCCGTCTTGTCCGTGGCGACCCCCATCTTGCAGGTGCCCACCGGATGATACAGCGTGGCCAGGTTTTCGCGCACGGTCAGGGCAAGATCTTCGTCGCTGACCCGGGCCGGGCCGGGTGTCAGCTCTGTTCCGCGATGGCGCGCGAATGCGGGTTGTGAAAGGATATTACGCCCGGCCTTCAGCGCGCGCACCAGGGTCTGGAGATCGTCATCAGAGGTCAGGAACCCGGAATAAATGCCCGGCTTGTCATTCCCCGAAGCCGATTTCAGATAGACCCGACCCCGGCTTTCGGGGCGGCAGATGTTGGAATGCAGCACGATTCCATGTTCATTGGGCAGGCGGTCGGCACTGGTTTTCAGGCCGATCAGCAATGTCATCTGCACATCCGGCCGCGTCTGGCCCGGCAAGGTCCGCAGATACCCCCCGGCCTCTGAGGCGTTCGAGCTGAACATGCCGTTGCGTGTCAGCATATACTGGGCACCGGCGATACCGATCTTGGGCAGAGCCCGCATGTTCAACGCCATGCTTTCATGTGACGGATCGGTCATGGCCAGACCGACGCTGGGATGGTCTTGCAGGTTCTGCCCCACGCCCGGCAGATCAACGACAACGTCAATGCCATGCTTGCGCAGTTCTTCCTTGGGGCCGATCCCCGACAACATCAGCAATTGCGGCGAATTGATCGTCCCACCCGACAGGATGACTTCGCGCCGCACGCGCAGCCCGAAGGTTTGCCCATCCCGTTTCAGCCGCAGGCCGGTTACGGCCCCATCGGTTATTTCGATCCTGTCGACCATCGTGCGGTCGAACACCTTCAGGTTCGGGCGGTTCAGAACCGGGTCGATGAACGCCCGCGACGTTGACTGACGAATGCCGCGTTTCTGGTTCACATGGTAAAACCCGAAACCCTCTTGCTGGGCACCGTTGAAATCGTCGGTCAGCGGATAACCGGCCTGTTCGGCTGCCTTGATGAAGGCCAAGGAAATCGGATTGGGCGAACGGGGAAGGGTCACGTCCAGCTCTCCCCCCGTGGAGTGGAACTGGCTGTTCGGCCCCTGCCAGTTTTCATGCGCCTTGAAGGCGCGCAGAACTTCGGAATAGCCCCAGCCTTCCAGGCCCTGCGCCTCCCAGTCGTCATAGTCGCTGGCATGGCCGCGGTTATAGACAGCTCCGTTCAGCGAACTGCATCCGCCCATCAATCGCCCGCGCGGGCAGCCGATCTCGCGCCCCTTCACCGCCTCCGAGGCATCGAACTTGTAGCTCCAGTTATAGCGCGCATCGGGCAGCACGAAGATATTGCCGAAAGGCAGCATGGTCTTCAGCTTCAGGGGAAACTTGCGATCGCTTTCGCCAGCCTCGATCAGGGCGACCCGCACCTTGGGATCGGCCGACAGACGGTTGGCGGCAACGCATCCCGCGGACCCCGCCCCGACGACGATGAAATCGAATTCTTCCTGTGACATGCTGGACTCCTCTCCATGTCCGCCGAGGGCGGTTCTATCCGCTTTACGATGTGGGGCGCGGCGGGCCAAGGGGGCGCGGTGGAAAAATGCGCGAACCTGCGTCAAATGGTCCGATTATTGCGCCGACGGGCGGCTGACTCGCCCGCCACCGATGGCCGCCCCCACGCCCGTGGTGCCCGGTGCGCTGGTCGGCAGCCCGGCCAGCACCCGCACCGCCAGAAAGGCAAAGGCCTGTGCCTCCAGCATGTCGCCGTTCAGGCCCACGGCCTCGACCTGTCGGGCGGGCAGGCCGCAGCGTTCGATCAGCATCTCCATCATCAGCGGGTTCTTGCGCCCGCCGCCCGTGACCAGCAATTGCGCCGGGTGTTCGGGACAATGTTCCAGCCCGCGTGCCACCGAGGCGGCGGCCAGCGCGGTCAGTGTCGCCGCAGCATCAGCGTCGGAATAATCCGCCACCAGGCCCAGAACATCGGCAAAATCGTCGCGGTCCAGCGACTTGGGCGGCATTTTCATGAAATAGGATCGCTGCAACACCTCTTGCACCAGATCTTCGTTCACGGCGCCCTGGGCGGCCAGCGCGGCGTCGCGGTCAAACGCCATGCCGCGGCGCGCCTGCATCAGATCGTTCAGCGGCGCGTTGGCCGGGCCGGTATCAAACGCCAGCAAAGCCCCGGGCGCATCGGGGGATATATGCGCCGGGTTGACCCAGGTCAGATTGCCAACCCCGCCCAGATTAACAAACACAACCGGCGCGGCGGCCCCGATCCACTGTGCGCAGGCAAAGTGAAAAAACGGGGCCAGCGGCGCGCCCTGCCCGCCCATCTGCATGTCGGAACTGCGGAAATCCCAGATCACCGGCAGGCCCAGCGCATGGGCCAGAACATCGCCGTCACCGGCCTGATGCGTGCGGCCTCGGCCCGGATCATGGGCCAGCGTCTGGCCGTGGAAGCCGACCAGATCAATGCCGGAAAACCGCGACAATACTTCGGCATGGGCGGTCTCGACCACTTCGGCGGCGGCCTCGACCCCCTCCTGACCGGGCCAGCGGCCAAGGGCGGCGGCGATCACCTGGCGCTCGGCCGCGCTGTAGGGCCGATAGGCGCTGTCGCCGAATTCGAAAATCGTTTCGCCATCGGTGATGACGACCGCCGCGTCCACCCCGTCCAGCGAAGTGCCCGACATCGTTCCCAGCGCCGTGACAGGCCCCGTGCGCAACATGGCCTTTCCCTTCCGTGACTGCCTCGGTATATCTCTGGCCAAATCCCTGACTGCGGACAAGACCTTATGACCTATCAGCCCAAATCGGAATTCCTGCGCGTGATGATGAACCGCGGCTTCCTTGCCGATTGCACCGATTATCAGGGGCTGGACGATGCCTTGATGGCGGGCGCGATGCCGGGCTATATCGGGTTCGATGCCACGGCGAAATCGCTGCATGTGGGCAGCCTGATCCAGATCATGATGCTGCGCTGGTTGCAAAAGACCGGTGGCAAGCCGATCGTGCTGATGGGCGGCGGCACCACCAAGGTAGGCGATCCCAGCTTTCGCGCCGATGAACGCCCGTTGCTGACGCCCGCCCAGATCGACGCCAATATCGACGGGATCAAACGGGTTTTCACCAATTATGTTCAGTTTGGCGATGACAAGACCGATGCGGTGATGGTCAACAATGCCGAATGGCTGGATGGTCTGAATTATCTGGAATTCCTGCGCGATATCGGGCGGCATTTCAGCGTCAACAGGATGCTGTCGTTCGAATCCGTCAAGTCGCGGCTGGACCGTGAACAATCGCTGAGCTTCCTTGAATTCAACTACATGATCCTTCAGGCCTATGATTTCATGGAGCTGAACCGCCGCTATGGCTGCCTGTTGCAGATGGGCGGATCGGATCAGTGGGGCAATATCGTGAACGGGATCGACCTGACGCGCCGGGTGCTGGACACCCATGTGTTCGGGCTGACCTCGCCGCTTCTGACCACCAGCGATGGCAAGAAGATGGGCAAAAGTGCCGATGGCGCGGTCTGGCTGAATGCCGACATGCTGTCGCCTTACGAATTCTGGCAGTTCTGGCGCAACACCACCGATGCCGATGTGGGCCGGTTCCTGAAACTGTATACCGAATTGCCGCTGGAGGAATGTGACCGTCTGGGCGCGCTGGCCGGATCAGACATCAACGCCGCCAAGATCATTCTGGCGAATGAGGTCACCACCCTGGCCCATGGCCGCGCCGCCGCCGAGGCCGCCGAGGCCACCGCGCGCGAGGTGTTCGAAAATGGCGGCACGGGCGACGATCTGCCCACCCTGACGTTAAGTGCGGCCGAGCTTGCCGATGGCATTTCCATCGTTCAGGTGCTGACCCGCGCCGGGCTGGCCAAATCGGGCAAGGATGCCAAGCGTCTGATCGCCGAGAATGGCGCACGCCTGAACGACGCGCCGCTGACCGATGCCGCCCTGATGATCGGGGCCAGCGATCTGGCGCAGCCGATCAAGCTGAGCGCGGGCAGGAAACGCCATGCGCTGGTCGTGCTGGCCGAATGAAAAACCCGCCCCCGGGGTTGGGGACGGGCTGGCTTAAATCACCTGGTTCTTGAAAATCAGCCGCGGCGTCGGCGCATCAGGCCCAGACCGGCCAGCGCCCCCCCCAGCAGCAGCACGCCCGCCGGCAGCGGCACCGGGGCCAGCGCGGTGATATCGGCCAGCGCATAGCTGCCATCGCCGAAGGTGAAGATTTCCCAGCCGAACAGGTTCAACTGCGCCGATCCCAGGCTGTTTGCCAAGCTCAGCCCCAGTATGCCGGTGTCATCAACGCTGACCTTGGTGATATCCGCGAAAAGGTAATCGGTGAAGGTCACGGTGTCGGTATCCGCCCCGCCGTCCAGCAGCGCACCGCCCGCGATCTGGCCAAAGGCCGATCCGTTCAGCGCCAGCGTATCATCGCCATCGCCCATCAGCGCGCCACCCAGCATGGTCGAACCCGCAAACAGGGTCAGGCTGTCATTGCCCCCCGCCAGATCGACCGCGATGCCCGAGGTGCCTTCCAGAAACGCCCCTGCATGGTTCGTGACATCCTGCGCCGACAGATTGCCCGGATCGACCAGAACGCCGATCGTGCCCGACACCTTGCCAAAGTTCTGAACGATGCCGCCGCCGGTTTCTCCGCTGTCGAAATCAATGGCTGCATCCAGCGTCGACAGGATGGTGCCGGTGGCGAAATTCCAGACCTCGCCGGAATCGATGTCGACGGCATCCTGCGGATCGGACAGGTCGGTGCCGATATTCTCGATCAGGCCCGAATTATAGATCCGCGCGCCATTGGCGATCTGCACCGCATCGTCATTGGCCTGGATCACGCCGCCGGCAAGATTGGTCAGCGTAAATCCATCATCGCCGGTCACGCCCTCGTCCTGGCCGATGATCGTGCCGGAATTGGTGACGGTCAGGTTGTTGCCGCCCTGCACACCTTCGTCCAGGCCGGTGATGGTGCCAAGGTTCAGCACCATCGCATCGTCACCCGCATTCACGCCATCCTTGGCCAGGCTGTTGATCGTGCCCGCATTGGTCAGGGTCAGCCCGTTATCGGTTTGCACCGCATCATCGCCGGTGCTTTCGATCACTCCAAGGTTCAGCAGGGTCAGATAATCGGCGGTTTTCACGGCCTCGCCGCTGTTGGTGACGCTGGCACCCGCGATCACCGTCAGGTTGATGTCGTTCAGGGTGTCGAAATCGAAGCCGTCGGTATCGGTGGCCGTGCACAGCACGAAGGCACCGCTGACGGGCGAATCGGGCGCGCAGGCGGCAAAGGCCGGTGTCACCAGCAGCGGCAGCGCGCTGACTGCGGAAAGAAGAACAAGACGTGTCATGAAAGCCCCCGGGAAATCTGATTTCCCGTTCGTTCTAGGGGCTTTGCATAACAGTTTCTTGAAACCGACTGTTCAAAGGAATGAAACAGTCGGTTTCCATGGTGGCGTTAGTCGCCGACCGTCACCTTGGTCATGACATCCGGCGCACCGATAACGGCACCGCTTTCGCCCTGACCTTTCTTGATGGCGTCGACCACATCCATGCCGTCAGTCACCCGCCCGACAACGGTGTATTGCCCGTTGAGATGCGGTTTTGAGGCGAACATGATGAAGAACTGGCTGTTGGCCGAATCCGGATCGTTCGACCGGGCCATGCCGACCACGCCGCGTTCAAACGGGATGTCGGAAAATTCGGCCTTCAGATCGGGCTTGTCCGATCCGCTCCGACCCGCCAGGCGCATGTCGCTGCCCAGCTTGCCGAATTCCACATCGCCGGTCTGAGCCATGAAACCGGGAATGACCCTGTGAAACACCACATTGTCATAGGCCCCGGCGCGGGCCAGTTGGGTGATGCGGGCGACATGCGCGGGGGCCACATCATCCAGCAAGTCAATGGTGATACGGCCATTGGCCTGCCCCTGCACATCAATCTGCAACGTCGTGGCCAGTGCCGGGCTGGCCAGCACCGCAAACAGCAGCGCAAGCTTACGCATCGGCGGCCACCTTGACGCTGATCATGCGGTCGGGGTTCGCGGGGGGCTCGCCGCGGGTGATCGCGTCGACATGTTCCATTCCGGAAACAACGCGCCCGTAAACGGTATATTGTCCGTTCAGAAAGTTGTTATCCGAAAAGTTGATGAAGAACTGGCTGTTGGCCGAATTGGGGTTTTGCGACCGCGCAGCGCCAATGGTGCCACGATCATGCGGCAGTTTGGAAAATTCCGCCGGCAGGTCCGGCAGGTCCGATCCGCCGGTTCCGGCGCGGCGCAGGTTGAAATCCTTTTCGGCATTGCCATTGGCGACATCGCCGGTCTGGGCCATGAACCCGTCGATCACCCGGTGGAACACCACATTGTCATAGGCGCCGGCGCGGGCCAGTTCCTTCATCCGTTCGACATGTTTGGGCGCCACGGCGGGCAGCAGTTCGATCGTGACGGTGCCGCCTTTCAGTTCCATCAGGATGGTGTTTTCGGGGTCTTTGATCTCGGCCATCGGGGGCTCCTTTTGCAATAATTTGGCCGGACCCTAGTGCGCGCGCGCGCCGATGAAAAGGGTCAAGCGCGTCTCGGCTGTTGACGCCTTTGTGTGCTTGCGGTCTATGAACGCCGAACCGATACGCAGAGGATTTGACCATGGGCTGGAAAACGCTGGACGAAATGGAGATGAACGGCAAGACGGTGCTGGTGCGCGTCGATATCAACGTGCCGGTCGAAGATGGGCGTGTCACCGACGCGACCCGGATCGAACGGATCGTGCCCACCGTGACCGACATTCTGGCCAAGGGCGGCAAACCGGTCCTGCTGGCGCATTTCGACCGGCCCAAGGGCAAGGTCGTGCCCGAAATGTCGCTGCGCGTCACCCTGCCCGTGCTTGAGGCGGCGCTGGGGCGGTCAGTCGAATTTGTCGAACGGCCCAGCCGGGCAGACTTGGATGCCTTGCCGCAGAACACCGTTGTTCTGGTCGAAAACACCCGCTTTGCCCCCGGCGAAGAAAAGAACGACCCCGCCATCGCCGATTTTCTGGCCAGCCTTGGCGATATCTATGTGAACGACGCGTTTTCGGCGGCGCATCGTGCCCATGCCTCGACCGAAGGGGTGGCGCACCGGCTGCCCTCCTGCGCCGGTCGGCTGATGGCCGAGGAGTTGGGGGCGCTGGAAGCGGCCCTTGGCAAACCGCAACGCCCCGTGGCCGCCGTTGTGGGCGGGGCCAAGGTATCCACCAAGCTGGACCTGCTGGGCAATCTGGTGGGCAAGGTCGATTATCTGGTGATCGGCGGCGGCATGGCCAATACGTTTCTGGCCGCCCAGGGCATCGACGTGGGCAAATCGCTGGCCGAACATGACATGACCGGCACAGCGGTTGAGATCATGGCCAAGGCGCAAGCCGCCGGATGCCGGATCGTGCTGCCCGTCGATGTGGTCGTGGCGCGTGAATTCAAGGCGGGTGCGGCAAACGAAACCGTGCCTGCCAATGCCTGCCCGGCGGATGCGATGATCCTGGACGCAGGCCCGGCCACGGTCGCCCAGATCGAACAGGTCTTCGCCACCTGCAGGACGCTGATCTGGAACGGCCCGCTGGGCGCCTTTGAAATTCCGCCCTTTGACGCGGCCACCAATGCGGCGGCCGCAATGGCGGCGGCGCTGACAAAGGCGGGCAAGCTGATCTCGGTCGCCGGTGGCGGCGATACGGTCGCGGCGCTGAACGTCGCGGGTGCGGCGGATGATTTCACCTATATCTCGACCGCCGGCGGTGCCTTTCTGGAATGGATGGAGGGCAAGACCCTGCCCGGCGTGGCGGCACTGGGATAAGACCCGGCATTAACGGGTCAGGATCATCTTGCCATTGCTGATTTCCAGCCGCTGAAAACGCCCCAGATAGGCCATGCCCAGCAAGGAGCTGTCCATATCGCCGCCACTGACCCAGGCGGCGATATCATTGTCACGCAGCGGCCCGGCCTGCACGCTGTTCAGACGCACACGGGCGGTGCGCACCACGCCATTTGCCGTATTGGCCTGCCCCGAAAACGCCAGTGTACCCGCGTCGATGCCCACCCGGGCGGCATCGGCCCGGCTTAGTACCAGATCGGATGCGCCGGTATCGACGACAAAGCGCACGGGCACATCGTTGATCGACAGCGTCAGGTAATAATGCCCGTCGGGCGCACGCGGCACCTCGATCCGGCCCTGATCGGCAAAAACCGCCTGACGCGGCGCCACCGTGCTGCGGATATCGCCCCACAGCCCGACACCGGCGATCACCCCCAGAAAGATAAACCCCCATATGGCGGCCTGTTGGGCCATGCGGCCCATATTGCGGCGGTTTTGCATGATGAAGAATCCGCCAACCGCGCTGGTCAGCAAGACAAGATAGATCAGTTGTGCAATCTGGTCGCCGGTCATCCTGGGCCCATTCCTGATCCCAATGTAGGCACTCCTTGCGGCATTGGCAGGGTCTGATTGTCAAAAACGGCCCCGCACGGTCAGCGCGTTCGCGCCCTGCGGCCCGATCCAGGCACCCGACACGTGATCAGGCCACCGCTTTTTCCAGCTTTTCGCTGGCCGACAGCCACATCGCCTCGGCCCGGTCCAGGGCCTCCATCACTTCGGCGTATTTCTTCTGCCAGACCTGCGCCTCACCCAGTTTTTCGGGTTCATACAGGTTTGGGTCGGCCAGTTTCTTGGCCAGCTTGTCGCGCATCTGATTCAGCTTTTCCAGCCGCTCTTCGCATTTGCGCAGCTCGGCGCGCAGGGCCTGCATGTTCTCGCGGCTGACGGGCTTGGGCTTGACCACCGGGGTGCTCGGCTTTTCCGGCTTGTCGGGGGTCAGCAACAGCTTGCGATAGGCCTCCAGATCATCCTCGAAGGGCGTCACCCGCCCGCCCTGCACCAGCCACAGCCGGTCGGCGACCAGGCTCAGCAGATGCATGTCATGGCTGACCAGGATGACAGCGCCCGAATAGGCGGTCAGCGCCTCGACCAGCGCCTCGCGGCTTTCGATATCGAGGTGGTTGGTGGGTTCGTCCAGGATCAGCAGATGCGGGGCGTCGATGGTGGCCAGCAAAAGCGACAGCCGCGCCTTTTGCCCGCCCGACAGGCGGCCCACCACGGTTTCGGCCTGATCGGGGCCAAGGCCGAAACTGGCCAGCCGTGCGCGCAGTTTCGACTGCCCCTCGGCGGGGCGCACGCGCAGCATATGCTGCAGCGGGGTTTCGTCGATATAAAGCTCGTCCACCTGATGCTGGGCGAAAAATCCGATCCGCAGCTTGCTCGATGTCACCATTTTACCGGCCATCACCGGCAACCGGCCCGACAGCATCTTGGACAGGGTCGATTTGCCTTCGCCATTGCGCCCCAGCAGCGCGATCCGGTCGTCCTGATCGATGCGCAGATCGAGATTATGCAGCACCGCGCGGTCGCCATAGCCCACCGCCACGCCTTCGCAGGCGATGATGGGGGGCGACAGTTCCTCGGGTTCGGGAAAGGTGAAGACCGTGCGCGCCACGTCTTCGGGCGCGGTGATCGGCGTCATCTTTTCCAGCATCTTGACCCGGCTTTGCGCCTGCTTGGCCTTGGATGCCTTGGCCTTGAACCGGTCCACGAAACTTTGCAGATGCGCGCGCTGCAGGCTTTGCTTTTTCGCCTGCGCGGCCAGAACCGCCCGCTGTTCGGCACGCTGGCGCGCGAACTGGTCATAGGGGCCCTGATAGAAGGTCAACTGCCGGTTTTCCAGATGCAGGATCGCGCCCACCGCCCGGTTCAGCAACGCCCGGTCGTGGCTGATGATCAGCACGGTATGGGGATAGCGCGCCAGATAGGCCTCAAGCCACAGCGCGCCTTCCAGATCCAGATAGTTGGTCGGTTCGTCCAGCAACAGATAATCGGGCTGGGCGAACAGCACGGCGGCCAGCGCCACGCGCATCCGCCAGCCACCCGAAAACGCCGAACAGGGCATGGTCTGTTTGTCGTCGTCAAACCCCAGACCCTTCAGGATGGACGCCGCGCGCCCTTCGGCCGACCAGGCATCAATATCCGTCAGCCGATGCTGTATCTCGGCGATCCGGTGCGGATCGGTCGCGGTCTCGGCCTCAACCAGCAGGGCGGCGCGTTCGGTATCGGCGGCCAGAACCGTGTCGATCAGGCTTGTGCCCGAGGATGGCACCTCTTGGGCTACGCCACCGATGCGGGCGCGGGCGGGCAGGGTGATCGTGCCGCCCTCCAGCGCCAATTCGCCCCGGATCAGGCGAAAGAGCGTGGTCTTGCCCGCGCCGTTGCGTCCGATCAGGCCGACCTTGTGGCCGGTGGGAATAGTGGCCGATGCCCCCTCAAACAGGGGACGGCCTTCGACAGAGTAACTGATATCGCTGATTTTGAGCATGGGCGCGGTGTGCCGCAATGCGGCAGCGCCGTCAATCGCGGCTTTTCAACGCCGCGCCCCCATGCTAGCAGACCCGCGACATTCGCCGCGATGCGGCACCAGACAGGAAAACACCGACATGACCCTTCAGCGCACCTTCAGCATCATAAAGCCCGACGCCACCCGCCGCAACCTGACCGGCGCGATCAACGCCAAGCTGGAAGCAGCCGGCCTGCGCATCGTCGCGCAAAAGCGTATCCACCTGACCAAGGCCCAGGCAGGCGTTTTCTACGCCGTTCACAAGGAACGCCCCTTTTATGACGAGCTGTGCGAATTCATGGCCTCGGAACCGATCGTGGTTCAGGTGCTGGAAGGCGAAAACGCCGTGGCAAAGAACCGCGACGTGATGGGCGCCACCAACCCCGCCGATGCCGCGCCGGGCACGATCCGCAAGGAATTCGCGCTGTCGATCGGCGAAAACTCGGTTCACGGTTCGGATGCGCCCGAAACCGCGGCGGTCGAGATCGCCTATTTCTTCGCAGGCCTCGAACTGGTCGGCTGATCCCGCCCGGGGGCTGTCCACCCTGCGGCAGCCCCCGTTTATCCTTGCCAAAATACCCGCGCCGCAGGCCCGGTTTTTCGCAGAAAAACCGGTCAGGAAAATTCGTGAATTTTCTTGTCAGCGCCGCGCCACCACGCCGATCTCGTTCAGGATGGTTTCCAGCGCGCTTTGCCCGCCCGTGCCATGTTCAGCCTTCAGCGCGTCGAACCGTTTGCGCAGGGCCGCTTTTTCGGCCCCCTTGCAATCGGTCCAGGGCCGTCCCTGCAACCCCATCACGATCACGTAATAGCCGATGAAATGCGGCCGCTCGCCCGCCTGCAACAGCCGCGCATAGCCGACATCCGCCCCCAATGCGCGCAGCTCTTCGGCCGAATGAATTCCGGCACGGGCAAAGGCGGCCTCGGTTGCCGGGCCTAGATTGCGGATGGTCGAAATCGGCGTTGTCATCGGGCCTCGGCGCTGGATGGCAGGGCGATCATATCCGCCTGCGCGTCATCCGAAAAGCCCGGCGCGGATCAGATGCTGGCCCAATCCTTATAGATCACCGGCTTGGGCGCGGCGATCGGCTGGGCGGGCTTTGCGGCGACGGGTTGCGGCGCCGGTTTGATCTGTTTCAGGGTCTGCGTTGCCATCTTCTTTTTCCTTGAACAGGCTATTTGATATGCCTGACTGCCTCTGGGCGCACCCGTTACTCCTCGTTGGGTGACGTTGCAAGCGGACGGCACCACACAACTATGGCACCAGAGGGGAGAAATCAGATGCGATATCTGAATTGTGATCGGCGTTGCGATATAGTCACTGTCGCGACGGTGCGATTGTTCTTGCCTCACCCTTTATTTCATATATTCATGAATTATGGAAACGAATGAAGCCACCCTGATTCTCTCGACTCTGGCCCATGAAGGGCGGCTGTCGGTGCTGCGCCTTCTGGCGCGCCGAACCCCCGATGGCGTGCGCCCCACCGAGATCGCCGAGGCGCTGGGGATCAAGCTCAGCACGCTGTCGGTCTATCTGGGGGCGCTTGATCGCGCCGGGCTGGTAACGTCGCGGCGCGACGGCACATCCATATATTACAGCCTTCACATCGCCCGCATGGGCGGTCTGATCGACTTTCTGGTCGCCGATTGCTGTCGCGGCCGTCCCGATCTGTGCGCACCACGAACCGCACGCCTTCTGTCGCAGGAACCGGTCATGCCCCATAAAACCTTCAACGTTCTTTTCATCTGCACCGGCAATTCCGCCCGGTCGATCTTTGCCGAAGCCATTCTGGCCAAAGAGGGTGCCGGCCGCTTCCATGCCTTTTCGGCAGGAACCCGGCCCTATTCCGAACTCAACCCCTTTGCGGTCGATCTGCTGCGCCGCAATGGCCATGATATCGGCACCTTGCGCGCCAAGAACATCGCCGAATTTCAGACCGGCACCGCGCCGGTGATGGATTTCGTGTTCACCGTCTGCGACGGCGCCGCCAATGAGGAATGCCCCCCCTGGCCCGGCCAGCCCGTCACCGCCCATTGGGGCCTGCCCGATCCGGTCAAGGCCACGGGCAGCGATGCCGAAAAGGCGCTGGCCTTTGCCGCGACCTATGCCCAGATGCGCCGCCGCATTCAGGCCTTTGTCGCATTGCCGATATCACAGCTTGATAAACTGTCGCTGCAAGCCCGGCTCGACGATATCGGGCAGATGTCAGACGAACCCGCATGAAGGACGATCCAATGGTCAACATCGCCATCAACGGTCTGGGCCGGATGGGCAAGCTGCTGCTGCGCGCCCTGTTCGATGCGGGGCTTCCGGGCAATATCGTTCTGCTGAACGATCCCACAGGCTCGCCCGAACAGCATGCGCTGCTGCTGGAATTCGATACGGTGCATGGGCGCTGGCCGGGGCGGATCGCGCATGGGTCGCAAACCCTGACGGTGAACGACCACACAATGCGCCTGACGCATGAGCGGCGGATCGAAGACCTGCCGCTGAGGGAACTGGGCGTCGATCTGGTGATCGACTGCACGGGGGTTTTCAAGACCGCCGACAAGATCGCGCCCTATTACGCGGCGGGGGTGAAAAAGGTTGTGGTATCGGCGCCCGTCAAGGATGGCGGCGCTCTGAACCTGGTCTATGGCGTCAACCATCACCTTTACGACGGCAGCCAGGACCTTGTGACCGCGGCCAGTTGCACCACGAACTGCCTGGCCCCGGTGGTCAAGGTGATCCATGAAAGCCTGGGCATCGAACACGGGTCCATCACCACGATCCATGACGTGACCAATACCCAGACCATCATCGACCGCCCGGCCAAGGACATGCGCCGCGCAAGATCGGCGCTGAATTCGATGATCCCGACCAGCACCGGATCGGCCACCGCGATCACGCTGATCTATCCCGAACTGGCGGGCCGGCTGAACGGCCATGCGGTGCGGGTGCCGCTGCTGAATGCATCCCTGACCGATTGCGTGTTCGAGGTGAAACGCAAGACCAGCGTGGATGAGGTCAACGCCCTTTTTGCCACCGCCGCCGCCGGGCCGCTGAAAGGCATTCTGGGATACGAGACGCGGCCGCTGGTCTCGGCCGATTATCTGAACGATCCGCGGTCCTCGATCGTCGATGCGGGCTGCACGATGGTGGTGAACGGCACCCAGGTGAAGATCTATGCCTGGTATGACAATGAATGGGGCTATGTCTGCCGTCTGGCCGATGTGGCGCGTCTGGTCGCGGGGCGGATGTGAGCGTGGCCGCGAAACCGCGCGACGGAATGGCGGCCTATATCGCGGTCACGGCCGCCTATTGGGCCTTCATGCTCAGCGATGGCGCGCTGCGGATGCTGGTGCTGCTGCATTTTCATGAACTGGGCTTTTCGCCGGTCCAGCTGGCCTATCTCTTTCTGCTTTACGAATTCATGGGCATGGTCACCAACCTGTCGGCGGGCTGGGTGGCGGCACGCTTTGGCCTGAATGCCACGCTTTATGCCGGACTGGCGCTGCAGGTCGGCGCATTGCTGGCGCTGTCGCGGCTTGACCCGGGCTGGTCGGTGGCAACATCGGTGGTCTTCGTGATGGCGGTGCAGGGCGCATCGGGCGTGGCCAAGGATCTGGCCAAGATGTCGTCGAAATCCGCCGTCAAGCTGCTGGCCCCGTCCGAGGGCGCGTTGTTTCGCTGGGTCGCGGCGCTGACCGGATCGAAGAACGCGGTCAAGGGGCTGGGGTTCCTGCTGGGCACCGCGCTGCTGGGGCTGCTGGGCTTTACGGCATCGGTGCTGGCGATGGCGGCGGTTCTGGCGGTGATCCTGGCCGCGGTGGCGCTGTTCATGCCCGCAGGCCTGCCGCGCGGCACCAAGGGGGTGAAATTTTCACAGGTCTTTTCCAAGGACGCCAACATCAACCGGCTGTCGGCGGCGCGCATGTTCCTGTTCGGCGCGCGCGATGTGTGGTTTGTGGTCGGCATCCCGATCTATTTCTATGCGGTGCTGTCGGATGGCACGGTGGCGGGAAACCGCAACGCCTTTTTCCTGATCGGCAGTTTCATGGCGATCTGGATCATCCTTTATGGCGCGGTGCAGGCTGCCGCGCCGCGCCTGTTGGGCGCGCGCGACAAATCGCTGTCCCAGATCGCCGCGCTGGCATCGGGCTGGGCGGGCTGGCTGACGCTGATCCCCTTTGCGCTGGCGCTGGCCGCGCTGGCGGCAGGGTCGCCGCAAGGCTGGCTGACCATCACGCTGGTCATCGGGCTGCTGGTCTTCGGCTTTGTCTTCGCGGTGAATTCCTCGATCCATTCCTATCTGATCCTGGCCTTTACCAAGGCCGAACGGGTGACGATGGATGTCGGATTCTATTACATGTCGAACGCGGCGGGGCGGCTTTTGGGCACGCTTCTGTCAGGCCTCAGCTATCAGATCGGCGGCCTGCCGCTGTGCCTTGGCACGGCGGGCGTGATGGCGGCTGCCAGTTTCCTGATCGTGCGGCGCTTGCCCCGCAAGGGCTGATGACACCGGTGCGGGGCTTGCCCTTGCGGCGGGTTTCGGGCAGGCATTGGGTGTATGAACACCCCGCCCCCTTTCAGGCATGACACGCCGCCGGAGACCCCATGAACCCCCGCCAGTTTCTGCGCATGTCGCGATGGGCGCGCAACCCGCCTTCGGCCAAGCGGGTCAAGCTGGTGCTGGGCGTCGTGGCGGCCTGCCTGATCCTGCTGGCGTTTGAGCGGGTTATCGGCTGGCCAGACTGGCTGACACTGGATCAGCCGGTGCGCGGCCGGATCATCAACCGCTGACGCCCGCCTTTACAGATCAAGGAGGAGACCAAGATGAGCTTTGAAAACCTGATATACGAGCTGCGCGGCCATGTCGCCGTGCTGACCATGAACCGCCCCGACCGGCGCAACGCCCTTGGCGGCACGCTGCGGCAGGATTTCATCGACGCCTTTGCCAGGGCCGAGGCGGATGATGCCGTGCGGGTCATCGTTCTGACCGGCGCGGGTGCCGGGTTTTGCGCAGGCGGCGATGTCAAGGATTTCGCCCGCGATTTTGCGGCAGGCACCCCGCGCCCCTTCATCGAAAAATACGCCCCCATCCGCGACCGGATGGTGCACGCCATTCATGACAGCACCAAACCGGTGATCGCCGCCGTCAACGGCGCGGCTGCCGGTGCAGGGATGAGCCTCGCACTGGCGGCCGATATCCGCTATGCCGCCGATACGGCCAGTTTTTCACAGGCTTTCGTCAAACGCGGCGTGCATCCCGATTTCGGGGCCAGCTATTTCCTGCCGCGTATCGTCGGCCATGCCAAGGCTGCCGAACTGATCTTCACCGGCGACCTGATCGACGCCGACGAGGCCCTTCGCATAGGTCTGGTATCGCGGGTTCTGCCCGCCGCCGATCTGATGGAAACCGTCATGGCGCTGGCCGAACGTATCGCTGCCGGGCCGCCAATGGCGATCCGCTTTGCCAAGCAAAGCCTGCGCGAATGCGTCGATGCGCCCAGCCTGCAGGCCGCGCTGGACCGCGAAACGCTGGTCCAGAACATCTGCATCGAAATGGACGACGCCCGCGAAGGCATGACCGCCTTTGTCGAAAAACGCGCACCGGTGTTTCACGGGCGCTGATCAGTCCGCACCGGCCAGTTGCGGCGCCGCCGCCTGCAGCGCCCCGGTCAGGGCGCGGCGCAATGCGGCGATGCGCGGCACATCAGCCAGATCGGCATGGCTGGCCACCCAGATGTTCACCGCAGGCAGATCTGTCTGCGGCATCACCCGCTGCAGCCGGTCATCGCCGTCCCCCAGGCAGCGCGGCAACACCGCCCGCCCCAGGCCACGTGCCGCCATTTCGCGCAGCACCGGAAAACTGTCCGACATCCCGGCCACCGGCCGCCCGTCCAGATGCGCGGCCAGCCAGCGCCCCACCGGCGCACGCCCCGGCGCACCGCTGATGCCCAGCCAGCTCTCGCCGATCCCAGGTGCGGCATAGATGCCAAACCCCAGTTGCGCGGCCACCTCGCCCAATACCCCGTCCGGCAGGCGCTCGGCCGGGCGCACGGCGATATCGGCATGCATGCGCGACAGATCAAGATGATCGTTGGAACACAGCAACGACACCCGCAATCCGCTGAACTGCCCCTGGATGGCGGCCAGCATGCCGGGCAATACCGACAGACAGAAGGTATCGGTCGATGTCACCCGCACATCACCGGCCACCGGCGTGTCATCCCCACCGATCATCCGGGCCACCGACAGAACGGCCGTTTCCACCCCCCGCGCCGCCTCGATCAGCCGCAGCCGGTCGGGACGAATGGCATAGCCCTGCGCGGTGCGATCAAAGACCGGCGCACCGTGGCGTTCCTCGAAGGCGGCCACACGGCGCAGAACCGTGGCATGGTTCACCCCCAGTTCGCGCGCCGCCGCGCTGACCGTGCCATTTTCGGCCACCGCCAGCACAAATCGCAGATCATCCCAGTTGTCCTTGCGCATTTTCACACATCCGCACTGCATTATTGACGACTGTTATTTTCTATTCGCACAGCTACAGTTTTGGTCATACACAACTTTTTGTCAGGAGACTGGTATGACTGTTTTCCGCACCCTTCTTGCCGCCGGTATTGGGCTTGGCCTGCTGGCCGGGGCCGCAATCGGCCAAAGTGCTGACGAAAAGGCCATTCAGGCCGCGATCAAGGCGCGCCAGGCCCAGATGGATCTTTACGCCTTCAATCTTGGCGCCTTGGGGGCCATGGCCAAGGGTGAAATTCCCTATGACGCGGCACAGGCCGGGGCGGCGGCCGGAAACCTGGCCAAACTGACCACACTGAACGGCATGGCCTATTGGCTGCCGGGGTCGGATAACATGTCGGCTGACAATACCCGCGCCCTGCCCGCCATCTGGGAAGCAGGCAGCGATGTCGGCAAGATGGCCAGGGATCTGGCGGAGGCCGCCGCAGCCCTTGAAACGGCCGCCACCACCGATCTGGCCGCACTGCAGGCCGCCCTTGGCCCGGTCGGTCAGGCCTGTGGCGCCTGCCACAAGGCCTATCGCGCGCCGGAATGATCCTTGATCCGGCCGGTCGTATCCGGCCGTCCGGATCATCCCAACCGGGGGACAAGCGATGCGACGGATAGCCCGCGTTTTTGCCCTGCTGGCCGTGATCGGCCTTGTCACCGGCTGGGCCGTCACCCGCCCGCGCCCCCTGCCCGCCGACACCTATGCCGGCCTGACCGGCGAAGCGCAGCGCGGCGAACAGGTGTTCTGGGCGGGCGGCTGTGCTTCGTGCCACGCCGCCGAAGGGGCCACAGGCCCCGACAAGCTGATCCTCAGCGGCGGGCAGCACTTTCAAAGCCCCTTTGGCACCTTCGTGGCGCCCAATATCTCGTCCGACCCGATCCACGGGATCGGCGCGTGGTCGGTGCTTGATCTGGGCAACGCGCTGCAACGCGGGCTAAGGCCCGATGGCGCACATCTTTATCCGGTGCTGCCTTATACCGCCTATATCAATGCCACGCCGCAGGATATCTCTGATCTCCATGCCTATCTGGCAACCCTGCCGCCGGACGCCACCGCCAGCCAGCCGCACAAGGTGGGCTTTCCCTTCAATATCCGCCGCAGCCTGGGCGGCTGGAAACTGCTGTTCCTGCGCCCGGGTCCGGTGGTGTCGGGCGATCTGACCGCCGAAGAAAGCCGTGGAAGATATCTGGCCGAAGCCCTGGCCCATTGCGGCGAATGCCACACGCCGCGCAACGCCCTGGGCGGGCTGCGCCGCGACAGCTGGCTGTCAGGCGCGCCCAACCCCAATGGCAGCGGCACCATCCCCGACATTACCCCCGGCGCGCTGGACTGGTCGCAAGCCGAGATCGCCTATTACCTCGAAACCGGCTTTACCCCCGAATTCGATACCGTCGGCGGCCATATGGCGGCCGTGGTCGAAAACATGGCGCATCTGCCCGCCACTGACCGCGCGGCGCTGGCCGCCTATCTGAAGGCCCTGGCGCCCCCGCGCTGATGCAGCGACCCCGGCACAGATGAATGGGTATTTTTGCCAAGAATAAACATGGGGCTTATTCTTGGTGCAAATACCCCCGCGCGGAGCGCGACTGAACCCCTGCCTGCACAGACGGATGTCTTGACGCTGAATCAGGCCAGGCCCAGCTTTGCCAGCCGGGCAGCGCGCAGGCGGGCAAAATCATCGCCGGCGTGATAGCTCGACCGGGTCAGCGGCGTGGCCGACACCATAAGGAACCCCTTGCCGAAGGCGGCCTTTTCATAGGCGGCGAATTCTTCGGGCGTGACGAAGCGATGCACCGCATGGTGTTTGGATGTCGGCTGCAGATACTGGCCGATGGTCAGAAAGTCGATATCGGCGGCGCGCATGTCATCCATCACCTGCTGCACGGCCTGCCGGTCCTCGCCCAGACCGACCATTATGCCCGATTTGGTGAACATGGTCGGGTCAAGTTCCTTGACACGCTGCAACAGTCGCAGCGAATGGAAATAGCGCGCGCCCGGTCGGACCTGCGGATAGAGGCCCGGCACGGTTTCCAGGTTATGATTGAATACATCCGGTTTGGCCGCCACCACCGTTTCCAGCGCCTCGGGTCCGCATTTGAGGAAATCGGGCGTCAGGATCTCGATGGTGGTGCCGGGGGCCTGGCGGCGGACCGCGCGAATGGTCTGGGCGAAATGTTCGGCCCCGCCATCGGCCACATCATCGCGGTCCACGCTTGTGATCACCACATGATTCAGGCCCAGCTTCTTGACGGCATCGGCCACACGGCCCGGCTCGAACACGTCCAGCGCATCGGGCCGGCCGGTGGCCACGTTGCAAAAGGTGCAGCCGCGGGTGCATATCTCGCCCATGATCATCATGGTGGCGTGGCCCTGGCTCCAGCATTCGCCGACATTGGGGCAGCCGGCCTCTTCGCAGACAGTTGTCAGCTTGTGTTCGCGCATGATGTCGCGGGTTTCGCGATATCCGGCCGAGGTCGGCGCCTTGACCCTGATCCAGTCGGGTTTGGGCAGGCGGGCGGTATCGGCGCGATGCGCCTTTTCGGGGTGGCGCTGGCCGGGAATTTTCAGATCACGCATGACGGGCCTCTTGGTTGGCCAATAAGTAACCGCCCGCGGCGCAAATGTAACCAGCGATTTGCGCATTGCCGCAATTCCCGCGCCTCACGGCGGGCCGCAAAAACGGGCGAGACGCGATAACGTCCCTGCCCCCTTGCCCTCAGCCGATCAGATCGGCATCCGATCCGGCCAGTTCCCGGTAATGGCGCGCCAGGCGGATCAGCGCGATGCGCAGCACGATCTTGCCCGAGCGCGCCGACCAGCCCATGCGTTTTTCGGCCGCTTCCATTCCTTCCAGAAAACAACAGCAGCGCAGCACGACATCGCCCAGGCCGGGACCCAGATCGCGCAGTGCCGCCGCCACCCGGTCGCGCGCGCCCTGCGGGCCGCGAGCGGGGCCGGATGCCGGATTGAAGGCCCCACGATCCGCGCCGGTCAGGAATCTGTCCCAATTCTGGGCCACGCGCGGCCCCATCTGCGCCAGTTCGAAATCCTCGCGCAGGCGCTCGCCGGCGCTGACCATCTCGGGGCTCAGGAAAGGGGTGCCATCCCTGTCGCGGCGGCGCGCCAGAAGGGCCAGCGGCGATTCCGCCGCGTTATAGCGCATCCGGCGCGGCTGATCCTCGTCGGGGGCGGTCATCTGGCGGCTGTCCCAGTCGCGATGCTGGTCGGCAAAGGGCGCCGGGGCCTCGGCAAAGCCATGCTGTTGCGCCGGGTCGGCGGCCAGCAGACGCTTGAGCGCGGCGCGCCCGGCCTGCGTGATCCGATAGGTGGCCACGCGACCGGGGCGCGCGCAAGCGATCCAGTCTTTCAACGCGAAAGCCTCGGCGATATTGCGCGTCAGAACCGCAAGGCGCGCGGGGTCGCCGCCGGGGATATCGCGCAACAGAACCGCATTTTCCAGATCGGGGGCGATTGCCAGAAAGACGCCCGGTTCCGACAGGCGGCGCAAGATGCGCCGGGCCTCGCGTTCGATCGTGGTTTCATCTGCAAGCCGGGCCGAAGAACGCGTTTGTGCCGTCATCTCTATGCAATCCTTGTCTGATATTTCGGAAAACAGAACCCGGCCCAGCCTTTCGAGGCCGGTGTCGATCAGGGGATCGTCCCGGCGCTGTTCCAGCCGCCGGACGTGGCGCAGGATCGTCGAGGCATGGCGGTTTTCCTGCCGCGCCAGCGCCCGGATCGAACATCGGGCGGTTGTATGCGACAGATACCACAGCGCCGGGGCCGGCACCCATGCCGGCGAGTCCGCCCCGCATTTTGCCATCTGACGCATTTTCACCCTTGCGACGCCCCCATGATATCCGCCCGTCCGGACGACCTGCGATAAACCGGCAATATGCACGCTATGGTTGTTTTTGTTACCAAGGTGTTAATGCCGGGCCCTGCAGTTACAATTGTTATAAAATGATAAACTTTTCTGATCGGTGCGAACGCAGACAAGCCGCAAAACGCAACACCACCCAAAGTTGTATAACCATGCATGTCTCAGCAGTCGCAGGAGACAAAGATGACCGATCCGATAACCCTTTTGAGCAATCTGCGCCGCCCACGGCTTTTGATCCGCGCCGCCCGCTGCGGTCTGGCCGAATACCGGCGAGAGCGTGACCTGACGCGGCTTGTGCGGCCGTCCCGGTTGCTGCCGCCGCGACAGGCGCTGGGCGTTTTGCTGGAGCAGGAGGAGCAGATCGAACAATCGCGCCGGGCGGGCCAGTCGAGCTATTGCATCGCGCATCATATCGACCTGTTGATCGCGATGATGGCCGAAGCGCGGCTGATCCCGCAGCCCCAGCACCAGAACGAGGCTTGATACCGGCCCTGGCTAGCCGGTCCTACTTGCGCTTTGCAGGGCTGCGCATTATCAGCCCTGCATGACAAATCCATCGCATGACCGCCTTCTGATCATCGACTTTGGCAGCCAGGTGACGCAGCTGATCGCGCGCCGCCTGCGCGAGCTGAACGTCTATTGCGAAATTCACCCCTTCCAGAAGGTCACAGATGCCTTTCTGGCCGATTTCGGACCCAAGGCGGTGATCCTGTCGGGCGGCCCGGCCAGCGTGATCGACGCCGGATCGCCGCGCCCGCCGGCCTCGGTCTTTGATCTGGGCGTGCCGATCCTTGGCATCTGCTATGGCCAGCAGGTGATGATGCAGATGCTGGGCGGCAAGGTCGAGCGCGGCCATGGCACCGCCGAATTTGGCCGCGCCTATGTCACCCCCGCGGATGAACGGATAGACCTGCTGACCGGCTGGTTTCTGGAAGGGCGCGAACAGGTCTGGATGAGCCATGGCGACCACGTATCGGCCATCGCGCCCGGCTTTGCGGTTTACGGCACCTCGCCCAATGCACCCTTTGCGGTAACCGCCGATCTGTCGCGCAATTTTTATGCCGTGCAATTCCATCCCGAGGTGCATCACACCCCGAATGGCAAGACGTTGTACGAGAATTTCATCCGGCTGGCGGGCTTTACCGGCGACTGGACGATGGATGCCTACAAGGACGAGGCGATCCGAAAGATTCGCGAACAGGTCGGCGATGCCAAGGTGATCTGCGGGCTGTCGGGCGGGGTCGATTCATCGGTGGCCGCCGTGCTGATCCACGAAGCCATCGGCGATCAACTGACCTGCGTTTTCGTCGATCACGGGCTGTTGCGGCAGGGCGAGGCCGAAGAGGTCGTGAAAATGTTCCGCGACCATTACAACATGCCGCTTATCCATGCCGATGAGCAGGAATTGTTTCTGTCGGCGCTGGATGGCGTTTCCGACCCGGAAACAAAACGCAAGACCATCGGCAAGCTGTTCATCGACGTGTTCCAGAAACACGCGGCCGAGGTCGGCGGCGCGAAATTCCTGGCCCAGGGCACGCTTTACCCTGATGTGATCGAATCTGTGTCCTTCAGCGGCGGCCCGTCGGTCACCATCAAATCGCATCACAATGTCGGCGGATTGCCCGAAAAGATGGGCCTGAAACTGGTCGAACCGCTGCGCGAGCTGTTCAAGGACGAGGTCCGCGCCTTGGGCCACGAACTGGGCCTGCCCGCCAGCTTCATCGGCCGCCATCCGTTTCCCGGCCCCGGCCTCGCGATCCGTTGCCCGGGCGAGATCACCCGCGAAAAGCTGGAAATCCTGCGCAAGGCCGACGCGGTTTATATCGACCAGATCCGCCGCCATGGGCTGTATGATGACATCTGGCAGGCCTTTGTCGCCATCCTGCCGGTGCGCACCGTGGGCGTGATGGGCGACGGGCGGACCTATGATTTCGCCTGCGCCCTGCGCGCGGTGACATCGGTGGACGGGATGACGGCGGATTACTATCCCTTCACCCATGATTTTCTGGGTGAAACCGCGACGCGGATCATCAACGAGGTCAAGGGCATCAACCGCGTGACCTATGATATCACCTCCAAACCGCCGGGCACGATCGAATGGGAATGATCCCGCGCCATTGACCGGCTTGCGCCTGATGGCTACCACATGGGCCGGGGCAGAAACGGGATCAGGCGATGCTTTACCAATCGGCAAAAGACTGGCAGGCGGCAGACCGCAAGCGGGTGCTGCTGTTCGGCATGTCGGGCTTGGGCAAAACCCATCTGTCAACCCTGCTGCGCGATGCGGGGGGCTGGTTCCATTATTCGATCGATTACCGGATCGGCACCCGATACATGGGCGAACATATCGCCGACAATTTCAAACGCGAAGCGATGCGCGTGCCGCTGTTGCGCGATCTGCTGATGACCGACAGCGTGTTCATCCAGTCCAACATCACCTTCGACAATCTGGCGCCGTTGTCCACCTATCTGGGCAAGCCGGGCGATCCGGCCAAGGGCGGGCTGCGCTTTGCCGAATACCAGAAACGCCAGGAACAGCACCGCGTTGCTGAAATTAACGCGCTGCTGGACACGCCGCATTTCATCGACCGCGCGCAGGATCTGTATGGTTATGACAATTTCATCTGCGACAGCGGCGGATCAATCTGCGAGGTGGTCGACCCCGACGACCCCGCCGACCCGGTTCTGACAACGCTGGCCAAAAACCTGTTGCTGGTCTGGATCGAGGGCGACGAGGCCCATACCGACGCCCTGATCCGCCGCTTTGATCGCGCGCCAAAGCCGATGTATTACCAGCCCGAATTCCTGGTGCAGTGCTGGCAGGACTATCTTGCCCGACACGGCCAGACGGAAGCCCAGGTTGACCCCGATGCCTTCGTGCGCTGGACCTATGCGCGCGCCCTAGCCCACCGCGCGCCGCGCTATCGTGCGATGGCCGATCACTGGGGCATACGCATCAGCGCGCATGATGTGGCCAAAGTCACCACACAAGATGACTTTACGGCATTGATTTCCCGATCCCTTGAGGCCAGCGCCAAAACCACATAACTGATGCTTTCGCATAATTCAGGATCGTCCGATGCCCATAAAGCTGCCCTCATCCCTGCCCGCCTTCGACGTGCTGACACGCGAAGGGGTCATGGTGATGGAGGAAGGGCGCGCGGCCGAACAGGAAATCCGGCCACTGCGGATCGGGCTTTTGAACCTGATGCCCCGAAAAATTCAGACCGAAACCCAGTTCGCCCGCTTGATCGGGGCCACGCCGTTGCAGATCGAACTATCGCTGATCCGCATGTCGGAACATCAGGCCCGCAATACCGCCGCAGAACATATGGAAACCTTTTATCGTCCGTTTTGCGACGTTCTGGCCAGCGGCGAGAAATTCGACGGGCTGATCATCACCGGTGCCCCGATAGAGCATTTGCCTTTCGATCAAGTAACTTATTGGGATGAGTTGAAGCAGGTATTCGACTGGACGCAGACGCATGTTCATTCAACCTTTGGCGTCTGCTGGGGGGGGATGGCGATGATCAACCATTTCCACGGAGTCAAGAAGCACCTGCTGGATCACAAGCTGTTCGGTTGTTTCCGCCATACCAACCTGGCCCCATCCAGCCCCTATCTGCGCGGGTTTTCGGATGATTTCGTGATACCGGTCAGTCGCTGGACCGAGATGCGCCAGGAAGAGATCGACGCGGTTGCGGGCCTTGTCACCCTGCTGGGCAGCGAGCAGGCCGGCCCCTGCCTTGTGGAAGATACGGCGCACAGGGCATTGTATATATTCAATCATTTTGAATATGACAGCGACACCCTGAAACAGGAATACGACCGCGACATCGCCAATGGCACCCCGATCAACGTGCCGCAGAATTACTATCCTGATGACGACCCCAGCCGCCCGCCGCTGAACCGCTGGCGCAGCCATGCACATCTTCTGTATGGCAACTGGATCAACGAGATCTACCAGTCGACCCCGTTCGATCCGTCGCTGATCGGCACCTGAGGGTGGATTGCCGCGCCATGCAACGGCGTTCATACTGGCACAAACAAGATGAGGGAGCGCGGCCATGACACTGCCCTTTGACGGCGCCATCAGCGCCTTTGCCGAACACGAGGCCCCCAAGGAGATCCGCAAGGCCCTGCGGGACGGCGGCAAGAAAGATATCCTGTCCGACAGCTATCCCTATGACAAGGTCATGGACAAGGATGACTATCAGGACCAGCTCGACGATCTGCAGATCGAACTGGCCAAGTTCCAGGCCCATGTCCAGAAAACCGGCCAGCGTGTCGTGATCGTGTTCGAAGGCCGTGATGCAGCAGGAAAAGGAAGCACGATCAAGCGGTTCAGCGAAAATCTTAATCCTCGTGTCGCCCGTATCGTGGCCCTGTCCAAGCCAACCGATCGCGAGGCCGGGCAATGGTATTTCCAGCGCTATGTCGCGCAATTGCCCAGTGCGGGTGAAATCGCGTTTTTCGACCGCAGCTGGTATAACCGGGCGGTGGTCGAACATGTCTTCGGCTTTTGCACCCCCACACAGCGCGAACACTTCTTTTGCCAGTTGCCCGACTTCGAAGGCATGCTGGTCGAGGAAGGCCTGCATCTGGTCAAGCTGTGGCTCAATGTCGGGCGCGCCGAACAGCTCAAACGCTTTCTGGAACGTGAATCAGACCCGCTGAAACAATGGAAACTGTCGCAGATCGACATTGACGGGCTGAAAAGATGGGATGCCTATTCCGCCGCGATCCGGGAAACATTCGAGCGCAGCCATACCGATCAGGCCCCCTGGACCATCGTGCGCGCCGACGATCAGCGCCGCGCCCGGGTCGAGGCGATCCGGTTTGTGCTGCACGGGTTCGACTATCCCGGAAAATCGCACAAGGTCGTTCACGCGCCCGACCCCGCCATCGTCGGAGGCCCCGATATCTGGGATGTCTAAGCGCGGCTATCATCACGGAAATCTGCGGCAGGCCCTTGTCGATGCAGCACTGTCGCTGATCGAGGAAAAGGGCCCGCAAGGCTTTACCCTGTCAGAGGCCGCCAAGGTGGCCGGCGTGACCCCGGCGGCGGTCTATCGCCATTTTCAGGGCCGTGAAGACCTGATCGCCGAAGCGGCACGGCAAGGATATGAAATTTTTGCCGATCTGATGGAATACGCCTATGAGAAAGGCCAGCCATCGGCCCTGGCCAGCTTCGAGGCCACCGGACGCGCCTATCTGGCCTTTGCCCGCAAATATCCCGGCCATTACATGGCGATGTTCGAAAGCGGGATATCGGTCAACACCAACCCCGAACTGGCGCGGGTCGCGATGCGCGCCAACGGCATTCTGGAACGGGCGGCCGGCGATCTGACCAAACATATCCCCCCTGAAAAACGCCCACCGGCGGCAATGTTTTCGGCCCATATCTGGGCGATGAGCCACGGCGTCGTCGAACTATACGCCCGCGGCACACCTGGCGCGCGCACGCCCTTTCCACCCGAGGAATTGCTGGAAACCGGCATCGGGATCTATCTGCGCGGGCTGGGCCTGATCGCGCCCGACGCCTGAGACGGGCGGAAAAATCTTCCCGAAGATTTTTCGCATGGAAGAATTTTCGAGAAAATTCTTCGCCGATCCATGTTAGCGGAACAGCACCAGCGCGCGTTCATCCCAGCCCACACGGGTGCGTGCGCCCACCGCCAGAACATCGCGCCCGATCACATTGCGCATCGAAATCCGCACCGGCCGCGCCACCCCGTCCAGCCGCACATCGTAATAGGTCATGTCGCCGTAATAGACGACCTCTTCGACCACGCCCGGGGTTTCGCGGGCCGTGCCCTTCTGGCCCTCGAACAGCAAGGTCAGCGTTTCAGGGCGAAAGCCAACGCTGGCCTCGCCCCCGGCAATGGCGGCGGCGGCCTGCGCGGCGGGAATCGTGCAACGGCCAAGCCCGCCCACCTCGACCTCGAACTGGTCGCCGGTCTGCGACACTACCTGTGAAGGCAGAAAGTTCATCACCCCGATGAAATCGGCCACCCGGCGTGAATTGGGGCGGCGATACAGCACCTCGGGGTCGTCCATCTGGGCGATCTGGCCGTCGAACATCACCGCGATCCGGTCCGACATCACCAGCGCCTCTTCCTGATCATGAGTCACCAGAATGAAGGTGATCCCGACATGGCGCTGCAGCTTGATCAGTTCGACCTGCATCTGTTCGCGCATTTTCTTGTCCAGCGCCGAAAGCGGCTCGTCCAGCAACAGCACCTTGGGTTTCAGGATCAGCGCGCGGGCCAGCGCGACCCGCTGGCGCTGCCCGCCCGACAGGGCATGGGCCGCGCGCGCGCCATACCCCCCCAGCCCGACCATATCCAGCGCCTCGGCCACACGCGCGGCTTTCTCGGCCGCGGTGCCCGGTTCGCGCCGCAACCCGAACCCCACATTCTGCGCCACGCTCAGATGCGGAAAGATCGCATAGGACTGAAACACCATATTGGTCGGGCGCTGGTTGGCCGGCACGGTCGCCATATCCCGCCCGTCGATCAGCACGACACCTTCCGACACGGCCTCGAACCCGGCGATCACCCGCAACAGCGTGGTCTTGCCACAGCCCGACGGCCCCAACAGCGAGAAAAACTCGCCCGCTCTGATGGTGGCATTGATGCCGCGCAGCGCGTGATAGTCGCCATAATATTTCTGCACGTCGCGCAGCTCGATCATCGGTCTTTTCACAAGAAGCCCCCTGTATCCTGGCCGCCCGTTCGTTTGACGCCCCGGCGCCGGTAATATTCCGCAGCTGTCAGCAGGATCACCGACAAGGCCACCAGAATGGTGCCAAGGGCCATGATCACCGGCAGCTTCTGGGGAAAGCGCAGCTGGCTCCAGATATAGACCGGCAAGGTCGGCTCGCTGCCCGACAGAAAAAAGGCGATGATGAACTCGTCCAGGCTGATGGTAAAGGAAATCAGCAGCGACGACACGATCCCCGGCATGACCAGCGGCAGCGTGATCAGGCGAAACGTGCTCCACGGGGTTTCACCCAGGTCTATGGCGGCCTCTTCCAGCGACCGGTCCAGGTTCTGGAAGGCCGAATTCAGGATCGCGATGGAAAAGGGCGTGCACATCAGCACATGCCCGGCAATGATTGTCCAGCTTGACGGGTTGATGCCCAGAACCTTGGTCAGCACCACCAGCAGCGACACGGCCACGATGATCTCGGGCATGACCAGCGGCAGCATGATCAGGCCGGTGATGCCCTTCTTGCCGGGAAATTCATAGCGCGCGCCGGCCCGTGCGGCGCAGATGCCCAGCACGGTCGCCAGAATCGCAGTGGTCACCGCGATAGCCAGGCTGTTCAGAACGGCGGCATGCAGGGCCGGGATTTCGGCCAGTTGCGCGAACCAGTCCAGCGTGAATCCCGACAGCGGGAAAGCGATGATGGTTGAACTGTTGAACGCAAAAACCGGCAAAAGCAGGATCGGCGCATATAAAAACAGCAGATAAAAGACGGCATAGAACCGCAGCCAGCCGCCCTTCATCGGGCACCTCGCAGAAACCGGCGGTTCAGCGCGACGAAGATCAGCGCGATGGCCCCCACGATCAGCATCGCCAGAATGGCCAGCGTCGCCCCCATTGGGGCGTTGTTCAGTTTCAGGAACTGGGTCTGGATCATGTTGGAAATCATCAGCCCGCCCGGCCCGCCCACCAGTCGCGGCGTGACATAATCGCCGATAGTCGGGATGAACACGATCAGCACCGACGCCACCACGCCCGGCATCGCCAGCGGCAACGTCACCCGCAGGAAGGTGGTCACCCGGTTTTCACCCAGATCAAGCGAGGCCTCCAGCAGCGAGCGGTCGATCTTTTCCAGCGCAACGAAGATCGGCAGGATGGCAAAGGGCGCATAGGCATGGGCCAGCGTTATGACGACCGCATTGGCGTTATACAGGATCACCGTCAGTGGTTCGTCAATCAATCCAACGCCTTGCAGCGTGGTGTTCAGCACGCCGTTATAGCCAAGGATCACCTTCCACAGGAATACTCGGATCAGATAGGATGTCCAGAACGGGATGGTGATCAGGAAGATCCACAGCGATTTGCGCGCGGGCGGCACGTGAAACGACACGAAATAGGCAATCGGAAAGGCCAGCAGCACCGTGGCCACCGTCACCGATCCCGAGATCAACAACGAGCGCAGCATCAATTCGCGATACAGCGGATCGGTCAGCGCCTCGCGGTAATTGGCCAGCGTCGGGGTCTTGATGATGGTCAGGTAATCCTGCGTCCAGAAGCTGAACAAGGCGATCGTCGCCAATGGCACCGCCAGCAGGGCAAACGTGTAGATCAGCGGCGGGCTGATCAAAAGATAGCCACTGGCCGCGTCGCCCCTGCGCCAACGCCCAAGTCTGCCGCCCAGTTCAGCCATCAGACCCCATCGCCCCGATCCCCGTTTCCAGCCGGATGATTTCACCCAAATCGCGGCAAGTGCAAATGGAAAATTGCGCGCCCGCAGAACCGGTGCGATGTGGCGGGCGCGCGATGTGCTATTGCCCCGATACGGGCACGGTGAACTGTTCGCTCATCAGATCGTCGGGGGTAAACAGGCGGTATGGCCCCTGCCCGGTCAGCCTGAATTCGACACTGGGATATTGCGGATTCTGTGTGTTCCAGCTTGGGCTGATCGTTGCATCATAGCCGACGATGACATTGGGCTGGTTGTTCAGTGCGGTCAGCAGGGCTTCGGCCTTCTCGGGGGGCATTTTCAGAACGGCGGGAAACGGCGCAAGCTGGGCACGGATCGTGCCCTGAACCGTCAGCGGCATCCCGATCGAGGGATTGGCGCAAACCTGTTGGGTATAGTTCGGATTGCCCGACAGCGGATAGGCCTCTTGAGTGAAATCGTAGACACCCAGCGGGATCTGGCAATAGACGCGCACGGCCAGTTCACCGGTGCTGCCCTCGCTTTCGATGATCTTGGGCAGCCCGGCACGCACCTTGTCGCCCACCCGCCGGGCCTGGAACGGGGTCAGCTGACTGAACAACTGATTGCCCATCGCCGCCTGCAAGGGATTATTGTCCAGATTGCGTGTGATATACTGGTTCAGATTATCCGCGCTGGAATAGACGATATCGCGGATTTGCTGCGGCTCGAACAATGACAGCGCGCTGACCGCGACATTATCCTGTTTGAGGATCTCGGCATTGCCGCTCAGGGCGCTCAGCGCGGCAAGGCGGCCGACCCTGTAATTATAAAGGTTCTGATCCTGAACCTTGGGGTTATAGAAATTCGAGAACACGATGATGCGCCCATCCGCCGTGCGCAGCGGCATTTCATCGGCCTGTTGGGCGCTGGCCCCCGATGCGGCCGCCGAAAGGATCAGCGCGGCGGCCGATGCGATACGGCCGATCAGCCTGAACGGCGCCCGTAGCCGGGTTGGGTGTGTGATATCGGTCATGGTCATCCCCCGAATGATTTGTCGAACAATACAGCCAACAGGCCCCATACCCCTTGCGCATGGTCGGCAAAGCCCGCCCGGCCCTGAAATTGCGGCACAGCAATTCGCGCTACAGCCCCGATAATGCCCCCTCTGCCTTTCAAGTCAAGTCACGCGGGCCGCGCCTTTGCGCTGTATGGCTTGGCAAATTCCGGCGGATTGACGCAGTCAGGCGGGGTTCTGTCAAATTATCGCCTTGTCCGCCGGGCAAACTGACACAACCATCGCCAGGCCGGAACGAAACAGAATCGATATCATGCAATACAGGCGCGAAATTGACGGGCTGAGGGCCATTGCCGTCATCCCCGTTATTCTTTTTCATGCCGGATTTCAGGTGTTTGGCGGCGGTTATGTCGGCGTCGACGTGTTCTTCGTCATCTCCGGCTATCTGATCACCTCGATCCTGATTGCCGAACTGGAGCGCGGCGATTTCTCTGTCCTGCGCTTTTATGAACGCCGGGCGCGGCGCATCCTGCCCGCGCTTTTCACCGTTCTGGCCTGCAGCCTGCCCTTTGGCTGGGCCTGGATGGCGCCCTGGCAGTTCGACCAGTTCGCGCAAAGCCTGATCGCGGTTCTGTTCTTCGTGTCGAACGTCATATTCTGGCTGCAAAGCGGCTATTTCGATCAGGCCGCCGATCTCAAGCCACTGTTGCATACCTGGTCTTTGGCCGTCGAAGAGCAGTATTATCTGCTGTTCCCGCTGTTTCTGGCCCTGATCTGGCGCTTTGGGCGCAAGCGGGCTTTCTGGGCCACCGCCGCATTGGGCGCCCTCAGCCTGATCATCGCCGAATATGGCTGGCGGCAATGGTCGGGGGCGAACTTCTTTCTGATCTCAAGCCGCGCATGGGAATTGCTGGCCGGATCGGCCTGCGCCTTTGTGCTGGCGGGGCGCGCGCCGCGCGGGCATCAGGTGCTGTCGCTGGCGGGGCTGGGGTTGATCCTGTATGCGATCTTCGCCTTTGACGACACCACGCCGTTTCCGTCGCTTTATGCGCTGGCGCCCGTGGGGGGCACAGCCCTGATCATCCTGTTTTCCGGCCCCGAAACCTGGTCCACGCGCCTTTTGTCGCTGCGCGCCTTCGTCGGCTTGGGGCTGATCAGCTATTCGGCCTATCTGTGGCATCAGCCGCTGTTCGCCTTTGCGCGTATTCATTCGATATACGACCCCGGGCGCGGCGTGATGACCGCGCTGGCGGCTGCGGCGCTGGTTCTGGCCTGGGGGACGTGGCGTTTTGTCGAACAGCCCTTTCGCGGCAGACCGGCCCGATTGCTGCCCCGGCGCGGCCCGCTTTTCGCATCGGCGGGCGCGGTGGCGGCGGTGTTGGGCGCGGTGGCGATCTGGGTGCATCTGGGCGAGGGGCTGAAGTTTCGTGTGCCCGAGGCGGTGAATGCCCGCACCGCCGAGATCAAGAAGCTGCATCGTACCCGCGATACCCTGATCCGTGACGGCGAGTGCCATTTTAGCGGGAATGGCACCTATACAACGATCGGTCCGTTTCTGGCGCATTGGTACTGCCTTGCCGATGATGAGTCGGCGCTGCGCCCCTCACGCGTCATGGTGTTCGGCGACAGCCATGCCGCCGACAAGGTGTTTGCCCTGCATTCGGTCGGTATTGATGTCGGGCAGATGACCGGCAACAGCTGCCCGTTGCTGGCCATGCGCGATACCGATAATGCTTGCCGCCGCCTGCTGGGCGAGTTTCACGACCGGATGGCCGCGCTGGGGGCGACCACGGTGCTGATCGCCAACGCGCTGGATGGCCCCGAACTGAGCCTGCCCTATCTGCAGGCGGTTCTGGATGACTGGGCGGCCCGATATGCGCGCGTGATCTGGTTTTCACCCATGCCCGAATTCCCCGATTATCCCACCATCTATGCGCGTATGGGCCCGAAGGTTGGCCGCTTTATCCGGCGCGATCTGACATCGGCAGACAGCTTCGCGCGGCTGGTGCCGCAGCTTCGTATCCCGGCCAATGTCACGATCATTGATACGCTGGCCCTGTTTTGCGGCACCCGCCCCGATTGCGACCCGATCCTGAATGGCCAGACCCTGTTGCAGGACCACAGCCACCTGTCGCAGGCCGGCGCGCGGATGATGGGGCCGAAAATCGCCGCGGCACTGTCTGATATCCTGCCTGCGGACCAGTTTCCCGGGCTGCCTGAAAACTGACCGACAGCCCGAACAATCGCATATCCTGCTGGCGATTGTCTGGCCCGGCAGATCAATTCGCGTGGCGGATCATGCCAAACTTGCCTTCGCGCACAGGTGGGTCAATCTGCCCGGGCGGGGCGAAGATATCTGGAAGCAATATGCGATACAGACGCGAGATAGACGGTCTGCGCGCGGTGGCGGTGCTGCCGGTGATCCTGTTCCATGCCGGGTTGAACGTTTTCAGCGGCGGCTATGTCGGGGTCGATGTATTCTTTGTCATCTCGGGTTATCTGATCACCGCGATCCTGATCGCCGAGCTGGAGCGCCACGATTTCTCGATCCTGCGGTTTTATGAACGCCGCGCCCGGCGCATCCTGCCGGCGCTGTTTGTCGTCATGGCTTGCTGCATACCATTTGCCTGGGCCTGGATGACGCCCTGGCAGTTTTCGCAATTCGGCAACAGCTTGGTCGCCGTGGCATTGTTCGGATCGAATATCCTGTTCTGGTCGCAAAGTGGATATTTCGATGGTGCGGCCGCAGAAAAGCCGCTGTTGCACACTTGGTCACTGGCGGTCGAGGAACAATATTACCTGTTGTTCCCGCTGTTCCTGCTGCTGTTGTGGCGCCTGGGGCGGCGGCGGGTCTTCGTGGCGGTGGCGGTGATTGCCGTGCTTAGCCTGGGATTGTCGGAATATGCCGCGCGCGCCTACAAGGTTGCCAATTTCTTTCTGCCGCCCACCCGCGCCTGGGAATTGCTGGCCGGGTCGGCCTGCGCCTTTCTGTCGGTCGGCCGCCCCCAGCGCGCCGGTAACATGCTGTCGCTGGCCGGTCTTGGGCTTATCCTGCTCGCGATCTTCGCCTATGACGAACGCACACCTTTTCCGTCACTTTATGCCCTGGCGCCGGTGGGCGGCACTGCGCTGATCATCCTGTTTGCCGGGCCGGGAACCCTGGTGGCGCGCCTTTTGTCGCTGCGCGCCTTCGTCGGCTTGGGGCTGATCAGCTATTCGGCCTATCTGTGGCATCAGCCGCTGTTCGCCTTCGCGCGTATTCGCACATTCGGCGAACCGTCGATGGCGCTGATGATGTCACTGGCAGCCGCAGCCCTGGTTCTGGCCTGGTTCAGCTGGCGCTTTGTCGAACAGCCGTTTCGGACCAAGCCCGCGCCGTTTTTTGCGCGCCGGGCAAGTGTCTTTGCCGCGTCGGGCGTCGCAGGGGCGGCAATGATCGCAATCGGTATCTGGTTCAGCCTGGCGCCAGCCGCACCTGGCCGGTTGCCGCCCGCCGTGATGGACCGCTTCGCCGAATTGATAAAGATGGAGGAAGACCGCACCGCGATCCTGCGTGACGGTGAATGCCATTTCACTGGACGCGGGAAATATCAGCGCATCGGGCCTTTCATGGAAAACTGGGCCTGCCTGGGAAGGCGCGACCCGGCGCTGCCTGATCTGAACATCGTGGTCTTCGGTGACAGCCACGCCGCCAACCTTGCCTATGCGCTGCGCATGGCTGGTTTTGACGTGGGCCAGATGACCGGCAATGGCTGTTCGATGCTGGCAGATTTCTGGATTTCACATGACTGCCGCCAATTGCTGGCCGGTTTTCACCGGGTTGTGCCGCAGCGTGTTCCGGCCGATGGCGAAACAATGGTGATCCTTGGCAACCGCTATCTGGGGGGCGAGCGCACGCCCGCCTATATCCAGGCGGTCGTGAACGACTGGGCCAAGCGCTATGACCATGTCATCCTGATGGGGCCGATGCCGGAATTTCCGGAACTGCACAGGATCTATCCGTTCCTGGGGCCCGACATGGCCCCTGCCCTGCGGCTGGACATGTCCGCGGCAGAGGCGTTCAACCAGTCTGTCGCGCAGATCGACCTGCCCGCCAATGTCCGCGTGATCCCGATTGCCCCCATCCTGTGCGGTGACCGGCCGAAATGCTTCCCGATGCTGGACGGGCATGTGCTGTTGACCGATTACGGGCATCTCGCCCCCGAAGGTGCGCGGCTGATCGGCAAGGCGGTTCTTTCGGAACTGCGGCTTAGGCCGAAAGAATCCTGACCATATGAAAAAGGCCCGCGCAATGGCGGGCCTTTCGCATGACTTTGGCTGCCCTCAGCGCTTGGAGAACTGGAAGCTTTTGCGGGCCTTGGCCTTGCCGAACTTCTTGCGTTCCACCACGCGGCTGTCGCGGGTCAGGAAACCGGCGGCCTTCAGCGCGGCGCGCAGTTCGGGGTTATAGAGTTGCAGGGCCTTCGAGATGCCGTGCTTGACCGCACCGGCCTGGCCGGACAGACCGCCGCCCTTGACGGTGGCATGAACGTCGAACTGACCATCGACACCGGCCACCTGGAACGGCTGACGCAGGATCATCTGCAACACCGGGCGGGCGAAATAGACGGCCATTTCCTTGTCGTTGACGACAACCTTGCCCGAACCGGGCTTGATCCAGACGCGGGCGACCGCATCCTTGCGCTTGCCGGTGGCATAGGAGCGGCCCAGCGCATCGCGGACCGGTTCACGGGGGGCTTCAACGGCCGGGGCGACATCGCCTGACACGGCGGCCAGATCCTGCAGCGAATTCATTTGCTCGGTCATCATGCGCTCCGCGTGTTTTTCGGGTTCATGGATTTGACGTCCAGCACTTCGGGCTGCTGGGCCTCATGCGGATGTTCCGCTCCGGCATAGACGCGCAGATTGGTCATAACCTGGCGCGACAGCTTGTTGCCCGGCAGCATCCGCTGCACGGCCTTGGTCACGACGCGCTCGGGATGGGCGCCTTCCAGAACCTGGCGCGCGGTGCGGTGCTTGATGCCGCCCGGATGGCCGGTGTGCCAGAAGTATTTCTTGTCATCACGCTTCTTGCCAGTCATCTGCACCTTGTCGGCGTTGATGATGATGACATTATCGCCCATATCCATATGGGGCGTGAAAGACGGCTTGTGCTTGCCGCGCAGGCGCATGGCGACGATCGAGGCAAGACGGCCCAGAACGACGCCCTCGGCGTCGATCAGGATCCATTTCTTGTCGATATCCGCCGGGGTAGCGGTAAAGGTTTTCATATCTTGGACCTATCGGGGTTGTGATCGAAACGGCACCACGGCCGCCCGCAAACTTTGATGCGCCGGTTCTAAGCATTTCCGCGGCACAGTCAAGCGCCATCGCCTTTAATAAATTGTTTGATTTCAATGCATTAAAATAATGGTATTAAAATACCCCATAAGGCATCGCGAATATCTCTTCACGGACACGCCATAAAGAAACGGCGCGACGATCTGCACCGCCGCGCCATTCCTTCAGGTCATGAACCAAGCGCTCAGGTGCGGCGCAAAATCACCGGCAGGCTGTCGATCCCCACAACGAAGTTCGAAAACCGGCGCACCGGACGCGACAGTGATTCAACCGTCAGCCCGCGCGACAGAAGTTCCTGCCACAGGATGCGCAGCTGCATCTCGGCCAGACGATTGCCCAGACAACGGTGAATGCCAAAGCCAAAGGCGACATGCTGGCGCGGGTTATCGCGGTCAACCCGGAAATGATACGGCTCGGGGATCATGTCTTCGTCGCGGTTGCCCGACAGATACCACAGGATCACCTTGTCACCCTTCTTGATGTCGTGCCCCTTGAAGTTGATATCGGCGACCGCAGTGCGGCGCATATGGGCCACCGGCGTCACCCAGCGGATGATTTCCGGCACCATCTTGTCGACCAGTTCGGGATTGGCGCGCAGCTTTGCGTATTCCTCGGGGAATTCGTTCAGCGCGGCCACCCCGCCCGAGATCGAATTGCGCGTGGTGTCATTACCGCCCACCATCAGCAAGACCATCATGCCGAAGAACTGCTGGGGTTCCATATCGGAGGTGGCCGGTGAATGGGCCAGCATGGAAATCAGGTCGTGCTGCGGCGGTAGGTTCTTGCGTTCGTCATACAGACGTTTGAAATACTCGATGCAGGGTTTCATTCGCGCGAGCTTGTCATATTCGTCCTTGATCTCGGTCTGGCTGGCCAGATCAAGGTTCACAAGGTCGCTCCACTCGGTCAGCAGAAGGCGGTCTTCCATCGGGAAATCCATCAGTCTGGCAAGAACCCGGCCTGTGACTTCCACCGAAACCCGCGGCACAAGATCGAATTCCTCGTCGATCGGCAGCCCGTCCAGAACCTCGCAGATCTCGTGGCGGATTTCTTCTTCCAGCCGCTTGAGGTTGAACGGCGACACGATGGGGTTGACCACCTTGCGCTGTTCGTCATGCACCGGCGGATCAGCCGTGATAAAGCTTTTGCGGATGACATCCTGCGGCATTTCCTTGATCCAGATGCCCCCGACCGAGGCATCGTTGGAAAATACCTTGTGGTTCATTTCCACATCCATGATGTCCTTGTATCGCGTGATCGACCAATAGGGGCCGTATTGCGACTTGGTGTGGTAATAGATCGGCGCTTCGGCGCGAAAACGATCGAAGACCTGCCATTGGGTTTCGTCCACGAAACGCTGTTGTACGGATGGGTCAAGCTCGCTCAGCGGGATATCGTTGATAGAGCTGTCATGCAGTGCAGATTGGGCCATTTTATTCTCCTCCCAAAGAATTCTGATGGTCGCCTAGAAAATAATTCTAGATGGTCGCCTAGAATTGCTCGATCGGAAGATGAACGACCAGCCCGTCCAGGGCCTCGGTCATCTCGATCTGGCATCCCAGCCGACCGCGAAAATCAACCTCGGGCAAAAAAGTCAGCATCGACTCTTCCGCCTCGGAGCGGTTGCCGGTTTTTGCCAGCCAGGCCTCGTCAACGGCGATGTGGCAGGTGGCGCAGGCGCACATGCCGCCACAATCGGCGTCGATTCCGGGAATGTTGTTGTCCACAGCGGCGCGCATCACCGACTGTCCCAGCACGGCTTCCACTTCCTGTCTCTCGCCATCGG
>NZ_JBSRVX010000002.1:0-97085 GCF_055134745.1 Actibacterium sp. | reverse complement strand
CGTAAACGAGCACACCCTAAGCTTCGGTGCATCACTTTAGCCCCGTTACATCTTCGCCGCAGGACCTCTTATTTAGACCAGTGAGCTGTTACGCTTTCTTTAAAGGTTGGCTTAGAAGCAGCCATAATAGGGGCTGAACAGGCGCGATGCGCTTTCGGCCATCGCAAAGGCCATATTGGTGGCAAAACCCTGCGTGACCCAGGACATGGGCGGGGTGAAATAGCTCAGCCAGCTGGACAGGGCATCGTCGCTGGTGCCGCCGATCTGTTCCCACAGCCATGCCAGGTTCTTTCGCGCGCCTTCCCGCCCGCCCCGATGCAACCCGGCCTTCAGCGCCGCGCCATTCAGCGCCCCGGCCGAGGTGCCGCAGATGCCGGCGATCTCGATCCCGTCATCTTCCAGCAGACGATCCAGAACGCCCCAGGTAAAGGCGCCATGCGCCCCGCCGCCCTGAAGCGCCAGGTTGATCCGCTTTGTGCCCGCCGCCATTACAATGCGGTCCAGCCGCCATCCAGGCTGATCGTGGTGCCGGTAATCTGATCGGCCGCGGGCGAACACAGGAACACCGCCGTGCCGCCGATCTGTTCGACGGTGGCGAATTGCTTGGACGGCTGGCGGGCCAGCAGCACATCGCGGATCACGGTTTCACGATCCATGTTGTATTCCTTCATCGTATCGGGGATCTGCGCCTCGACCAGCGGCGTAAGAACATAACCCGGACAGATCGCATTGCAAGTGATCGGCTCTTCCGCCGTTTCCAGCGCCACGACCTTGGTCATGCCCACGATCCCGTGCTTGGCCGTGACATAGGCCGATTTGAACGGCGATGCCGTCAGCCCATGCGCCGAGGCGATGTTGACCACCCTGCCCCACCCCGCCTTGCGCATCATCGGCAGGGCCGCGGCCGTGGTATGAAAGGCCGATGTCATGTTGATGGCGATGATCGCATCCCATTTGTCCGCCGGGAACGTGTCGATCGGGGCGACATGCTGGATGCCCGCATTATTGACAAGAATATCGCAAACCCCGGCCTGTTCGATCAGCGCCCGGCATTCGGTGCCTTTCGACATATCAGCCTTGATATAGCGCGCGCTGATGCCGTGGGTCTTGGCCAGTTCGGCGGCCAGCGCGTGATCTTCGTCACGGTCGGTAAAGGAATTCAGCACCACATCGGCCCCGGCCGCCGCCAGCGTATGGGCAATGCCCAACCCGATGCCGGAGTTCGATCCTGTGATGATGGCGGTTTTTCCGGACAGTGACATTGGCGCGGGCTCCGTTGTTGATGCTGCATATGCAGCATATCTATCATCCCAGGTGATAAAATCGAGGATAAGTCTTGCCGTTCAATTATCACGATGTCGAGTGTCTGCATTTCCAGACTTGTGATGGATCGGACAATGACGGAAAAAAAAACGCCCGCACGAAGCGGGCGTTAAGTTATTGAGGCAGGTTTCATACAGGCAAGAAACCTATCGAGCAGTGCCCTCTTTATACGCAATGTGCTGCGCGGGTCCAAGCTAAAAGTTTGAAATGCTTGGGAAGCCCGCCTAGTCTGACAGGCAAACAAGACAAGGGCAGGCGGAAGTGTTGCGAAAATGAGATCAGTTTATTTCCGCATTTACGGTTTGGCGGTGGCGGTTCTGCTGTCGATTCTGTCCATCGCCCCGGCAGCGGCGCAACCTCGTCATGGCATAGCTATGTATGGCGAGCCGGCCCTTCCACCCGATTTTGTGTCACTGCCCTATGTGAACCCCGATGCCCCCAAGGGCGGGCGCATGACCATGGGCGAAACGGGAAGCTTTGACAGTCTGAACCCTTTCGTTCTGAAGGGGCGCGCGCCCTGGGGGGTGCGGACTTATGTGTTCGAAACCCTGATGGGCCGCTCATGGGATGAACCCTTCACGCTGTACGGGCTGCTGGCCGAATCGATAGAGGTCGGGCCGAATCGAGACTGGGTCGAATTCACCCTGCGCCCCGAGGCCAAATTCTCGGATGGCACCCTCGTCACCGTCGACGACGTGCTATGGTCGCATGAGATTCTGGGCACCCCCGGCGCCGATCCGCGCTTTCAATCGGTCAATGCCAAGGTCGCCAGCGCCGCCGCCACCGGCCCGCGCAGCGTCAGGTTCACCTTCAACACGCCTGACCGTGAATTGCCCCTGCTGCTGGGGCTGCGCCCGATCCTGAAAAAGGCGCAGTGGCAGGGCAAGGATTTCGCCGCCAGCGGCCTGGACGTGGTGCCGATCGGATCGGCGGCCTATGTGATCGACGCGGTCGATCCGGGGCGCAGCATCACCCTGACGCGCAATCCCCAATACTGGGGGCGCGATCTGCCGCTGATGCGCGGCCAGATGAATTTCGATGAATTGCGCTATGAATATTTCGGCGATGGCGATGTTCTGTTTGAATCGTTTCGCGGCGGCGCGGTCGATTTCTTCCGCGAAGCCAACGCGGCGCGCTGGGAAACGGGCTATGATTTTCCGGCGATACGCGATGGGCGGATCGTGAAATCACTGATCCCGCATCAGCGCCCGTCGGGCATCACCGGTCTGGTGATGAATACGCGTCGTCCGATCTTTGCAGATTGGCGGGTGCGGCAGGCGATGATCCTGGCCTTCAACTTCGAATTCATCAGCCAGACCCTGACCGGCGGCACCGAGCCACGGATAAGATCCTATTTCTTCAATTCCGGCCTGGGCATGACCGATGGTCCAGCCAAGGGGCGCGTGCACGAATTACTGGCCCCTCATGCGGCCGAACTGTTGCCCGGCGCGCTGGAAGGCTATGCCCTGCCCGTTTCAGATGGCCGGCCCAGCAACCGCGCCAACCTGCGCCGCGCCGCCGATCTGCTGGAGCTGGCGGGCTGGCGCGTGGGGGCTGACGGTGTGCTGCGCAACGCGCAAGGCCGGGCCTTCAGCTTTGAGATCGTGCTGGAACAAGGTGCGACAGAACAGGGCCGGATCGTCGATATCTTCGCGCAGGCGCTTGAACGACTGGGCATTGCCATGCGGGTCACCTTGCTGGACGGCGCCCAGTATGTTCAGCGCAGCAATGCCTATGATTTCGATATGGCCTGGTATACCCGCGCCCTGTCGCTGAGCCCCGGCAACGAGCAATATCTGTATTGGGGACCGTTGGGCGTCGATCAGCCCGGCACCAAGAACTGGATGGGGGCGGATAACCCGGCCATTCCGGCGATGATCGACGCGATGCTGACCGCGCGCAGCCAGGACGATTTCACCGCCGCCACACAGGCGCTGGACAGGGTGCTGACCAGCGGGCGCTATGTCATCCCGATCTGGTTTTCGCGCACGTCCCGTATTGCCCATAAGCGCGCACTGAAGTATCCCGCGACTATTCCCATTTATGGGGACTATCTGGGTTTCGCACCCGACATCTGGTGGTATTCGGAGGATTGAATGGCCAAAGCGCTTATAATTGCCCTCACCCTTGCCCTGGCGGCCTGCAACACGGTCGCCGGGATCGGCGACGACATTTCCGCAGGCGCGCGCACGGTGCAGAACAAGCTGTGACCCTCTGGCATCGCTTGCCGATGCGCGGAAGATCCATCAATGGCCGGAATTGGCCTGCCGGCAGTGCCGGAAAATGCACTGCCGCTAACGTTTGACCGAAAGCGGCAGTTGATCAGCCAGTGTGGGACTGAACGGATTTACGCGCCGCTCAGGTCGTCATGTCAGCAGCGCGATCAGAATGATGACCCAGATCGGCACACCCAGTATCCAAAGAAGCAAGCTACGCATCTGTTTCTCCTTTCAGCGCCAGGAACCGAACGCGGCGAATTCCTGACTTTCGTCACGATGACGCCCGCCAGTGCCCGCCGCCCAGTACGCCGCCGCGCCCGCGATCAGCAACGCGGCAGCCGTGACAAAGGCCGAAACCACGGAATATTTGCGGGCGGTCTCTGCCATGGCCTTTGCCTGGGGGCTGTCCATATCGGGCGCCGTCACGGTGGTTGTCTGCGTCCCCGCCCCCGGCGTTGACTGGTCCACGGCCTGCGCACCGGCTGCCGACGCGGCGGTAATGGTTGTATCCAGTGTGGATCCCAGCAGGAACGCCCCCAAAAGGATGGCCAGGCCCCATACGACAAGCCCGTGAAGCCCGTCGCGAACGGAAACTTCATGCTCGGATGTGCCGACCATCCTGCGCCGCAGGCGTCCGGCAATGTATCCCCCCGCCATGAAGCTGGAAATCGTGGTCCACAGCATCCACAATCCGACCGCTACAGCGGCGGCAACAGGGGATCCTTCGCCATCATAGGGTGAAATCAGCGACATCCCCAGCGCCGCCCCGAATGTCGTGAAGACAAAGGCGATACCCGATGCCACGACAGCACCCGCAACAACCGCCGCCCAGTCCATCGGGCTTTGGTCAAAGGCGACGGCGACACCGACTTCGGTGCTGGGCGAGGTGGAATGATCAACGCTTCCACCAGGCGTTGCCACGGCCGACATCACTGAAGCCCCAGAAATGAAAGTATGGCCATGATCACGACGACCAGACCCACGAGATAGATAATTCCGTTCATGAAATCCTCCTTGGCGGCCATGCGGTAAAATCCGCGTCAAGGCCACATATCAGTGCGTTTGCGACGTTCTAACGCCAGCGCTGCGCCGAATGTTCCGCTGAGGTGGATGAATCGGGGTGGTCAACCTCGTTTCTGACCTGCCCCCAGGCCATCATTGTAAAGACCGTGGTCCCCCCGATGATGTTGCCCGCCAGCACCGGCAGGAAAAAATCACCAACTGCTTCGCGTGGGCTTTGGACGCCCGTCAGCAGCATATAGGCCATTTCGACGGAGCCGGCGATGATATGGGTGAAATCGCCGGCTGCGATAAGCCACGTGAACAGGATGATGATGAATACCCGCGATGGGCCCGATGTCGGCAACATCCACACGATGGCGGCAACCAGAATACCGGCCGGAATGGCCCGAAAGAAGCCCTCAAGCGGTGGATTGCCGGTTGCCTCATGTGAAATCTCATGCACGGCGGCGGTTATTTCGGCACTGAAAGCCGGGCTGAAGGCGATGAATGCCGCCGCCAGAAACGCACCGGCGACATTCGCGGCAAGAACGATCGTCCACAACCGCACAACCTTGAAGAAATTGCCAAGGCTGGGGCTTCCGGCCACCGGCAAGACGGTCGAGATCGTGTTTTCGGTGAAAAGCTGCATCCGGCCGATGATGACCAGCAGGAATCCGAATGAATATCCGATGCTTTCGACTAGATGCACCCAAGGGGCGATTGGCAGATGGCTGCGCAGGAAGGCTTCGGCCAGCACCGAAAAGGCGATCATCATTCCCGCAGCGATGCCAGACCAGGCAAGCGCCCCGGCCGAACGATTCAGTTCATCGAAACCGTCCCGGCGCACAACCTCATAGATCAGACGCGAGGAAAGCCGTTTCGCATCGCTGACAGAGCGTTCGTCTTCTTTTTCTTCCTGCTTTCCCTGTTCATCCCGCTGATCTGCGTCATGCCGTATAGAGGTATCGGACATATCCTGCCCCGTATGTGGTTCCATAAGGAACGAATGGCGGGCGCAACGGGTTCCTGTGCATCACAGTTTGGCAACACAAGGTAATATTTTTGCATTGGAAACGAATTTTTTCCATTTTTGCAGCGATCATATTGCCATCTCAAGCGTTATCCTGATGAACGTCCACGAAAATTCGACAAAAAATCAGCAAAGCAGGCTGAAAAATGCAGGCTGAACCATGATGTATCTTGATAAACCCAAATCTACCGAGCAGCTGCAAAACGCATGTTTGCGTCTTGCCTTCGCGCAAGCCCCCGATGATGGCTTGCCGCCAGATCTTGCGCAGCTTCTGGCCTTGATGCGCGAACAGGATCGCAAACTGGCATCGGCCGGGCAAAAGGCAGCCGAAAACTAGCTGCGGGTGACAAGCGAACAAATCCGGCTTTCATTCGTTAAAGGCCGGGGCCGACATTTGCTCATCCCGATAGCGTCGGCCTTGGCGATCTTTCGCCAGACCGCCAGAGAGCTCTCCCCTCTCTGGCGGTCCGCTTTTGTGCGGCTGCACCGAACGGATCTTCCAGCGATCATGCCGGGGGCAAGCGGAAACGTGCCGTAAAGGCGCGAATATCGACTGCGACTGGAACAGCGCAGGCCGCAGCGCGTTTTCTTCATGCAATGTCCAACCCGGAGGAACTAATGGATCAATCAGTGGATCACAGCCTTGTCGCGTCATCCGATGTCGATGGCACGGAAGTTTACAACAAATCAGGGGAACATGTCGGCACCATAGATCACCTGATGATCGACAAGACATCGGGAAATATCGCCTATGCCGTGATGCGGTTCGGCGGTTTTCTTGGAATTGGCGATGATTATCACCCCATTCCGTGGAAAGCTTTGTCCTACAGCACGGCTCAGAATGGTTTTGTGACGGATATCTCTGAAAGCCAGTTGAAGTCCGCGCCAGAGCGTTCGGATAACTGGCATCAGGACAGAACCTGGGAAAAGGAAACCCACGATTATTACGGGTTTCCCTATTACTGGATCTGAGCATTAGGGCCGTGGCCTTGTCACGGCCCTTTTTATGACGGTTCCCCGCGATGCGCCCACACATAAGTGGCCAGCACATCAGTCGTCCTATCAGGCAATTTCAAGAGATAAACATGATGACCAAAGACAAGATACCCACAACCGACCGAACCAGAATCGACATCGACAACGGAAAAACCGGTGACAAGGTTCCGTTCCCCGATCCTGCGGCGGCGCCATTGGGAACAGATGCCGAAGCGGGCGGTCATCCTCCCAGCCTGGAAGAGCGCCGCATGGAACACGCTTCGCAGCAACGAGCAAATAACGATCCCGCGGCTCCGTCAATCCCGCAGCGGCCTGTTTCGATGGACCCGCCGCCGCACTATCCCGCACGCAGCAGCCGGCGCTATGTGATTGCGGGGGCCATCATCGTTATCGCCATCGTGTTGGTCGTATTGGCATTATAAGAATGTGGTTGCGGCTTTGCGCCAGCACGCGAAACAACCCATGGTTGTTTCGTTCTCGTCGGTCAGCCCTGATCCGATTTCTTCTTTTTTGCTGAACGGATATATCTTTTTGGTCCAGCCTCATCGTGCAGGAAATATCCCTGCGCAGGGCCGTTGGCTGTGTCGTCACAATGTTCGTCACCGGCTGTCGGCGGTTCGGGCTGGGCCTTGTCATTCTTGCTATCTTGGGGTGCAAGATCCGGGTTGCGCAGGGTTTTATGGGCGCTATCGGGATCTGGTGCACGCATTTTTCCCATGAAACCAGTATGATATCTGGTGTTCTTGCCGGATTTATCATGATCGGCCATGATATTTTCTCCTCGACACTGCGTTCAGTCGCGGCCACAATGGCCGCGTTATATTAACTTTTGCCAATCTGTCCTGTTCCCACAAAATCGGGGCTGGCAGAATCTTGTCGTCAAGGATAAAAATTTCTTCCGCCGAAACGGGAAGTTACAAAAAGCTTTACCTTCAGAACAGCTTAGGGTTGACTAAGCCGGTATTGCAAATTTCGGACGAGTAAAATGGGGCAAACCGCATTGTTATCTTCGTCGCGTCAGGCTGTCCGGTTGGTATGCATTACCGGAATTGCCGTTATTGCTGCAGTCGCCGTTTTCTGGGCAGTAGCCATCAGAACCGAATATGAATCCCAGCGGGCAAAGGCCAGCATTCGCGCGCATACATCGGCGCATGTGGTCGCCACGCAATTTCACTGGATAATCGAGGCCAGCAGCCAAAGCCTGCAACGGATCGAGGATGCTATCCGGCTTCATGAAAGTGGTATGACAGACGATCCGGTCAGGGATCTGAACGATGCGGTGCGTGACCTGCCGGATGGCTATCAATATTCGGTATATGATGCCGCCGGAAATCTGACCTATTCCAACATCGTCACCACCACCGGCATAAACGTGGTGGATCGCGACTATTTCCAGAAAATGCAGGAGGGGGACAAGATTGTCGTTTCACCCATGCTGCGCGAAAGGCTGACCGGAGAAGACGTGTTCATCATCGCCCGTCGTATCGAACGGGATGGCCAGATGGTCGGGGCCGCAACAATCGCAATCCCGGCCTCTGCTCTTCAATCACTGGCCAGTGCGATGTCTTTTACGGGACAATCGGCGATCAGCCTGATCCGCCTGGACGGGACGCTGATCGTCCGCACGCCCAAACTGCCCACGATGGATCTAAGCAATGCCCGTGTATTCCAGGAAATGAAAACCGCCAGGGACGGGGTCTATGAAAACCGTGTCTCGCCCGCCGATGGCGTTTCGCGTTTTGTGGGATACTGGCAGATGGAGGACTGGCCGGTGGTCGCCGTGGCCGGCCTGGACCGGGATCTGGCAATGGCCGATTTTCGGCGCAACCTGTCGATCTGGTCTGCCCTTGCCCTGCCTGCGATTATCGCGCTGTCCATCGTATTTATCAAACTGCTGAAGATGATGCAGGCCGACAGCCGCCGGCAGGCGGCGCTGATCGAGGCAAACCAGCGCAATGAATTCCTGCTGCGCGAGATTCACCACAGGGTAAAGAACAACCTTCAGACGGTCATGTCACTGATCCGCTTGCAGATAAAGGATCGACAAACGGCCAACAGCCTGCTGGGCCGGATCGGAACGATGGTCGCCATACATGAAAAGATATATGCCACCGACCAGTTCGCAACGATTGATGCTTCTGGTTATCTTCGTGAACTGACAGAAAGCATCGCCCAAAGCCAAAGCAAGGCGACCACCCTTCATTTTGATCTGGACCCGGTCGATCTGTCCAGCGATCGCGCGATGTCCATCGGATTGCTGGCCAATGAAATCATTTCCAACGCGTTCAAACATGCCTGGGATACCGACCAGATCGGGAACCTTTGGGTCAGTCTGAAAAAAGACGGGGATGACATGCTTGTGCTGACGATCGCCGATGATGGCAAGGGCATTGACCCACATGCGGCGCAGAACATGGGCAGCCGGTTGATGGCTGCCTTTGCCAGCCAGTTGGATGGGAACCACGAGATCGTTTCCGAGAATGGCACCCGGATCATCGTGCGCTTTCCGCTGAAATGCAAAACAGCCCCTGACGACAGGTAAAGTGGCAAGAATGGCCTCAGCGCGGTGCGTCATGCGTCATCTGTCACCAATCGGCAATCCACTTTCGCTCATGCTTTGCGCCTCGATGAATATGCGGCGAATTTCGGGATAACGGCTCTTGATCTGCCGCTCCAGCGCAGTGACACAGGCCTCGACCTCGGCCGAGGTCAGGTCGTCGGCGAAATCGACGCTGAGGTTCAGCAATATTTCGCTCGGCCCGAAATGCAGCGTCAGCAGCTCGTTCTGTTTGATGATCTGCGGGGTTGCGGCGATCATGGCCTCCAGTTCGCGCACCATGCGCGGCGATGCCGCCTCGCCGGTCAACAATCCCTTGCATTCTCGCGCCAGATAAACGGCCGTCACCGCCAGGATCGCCCCGATCAGCAGCGAGGCAACCCCGTCCAGCATCGGCATGTCCAGCACTTCCGCCAGAACCAGCCCTGCAAAGGCGACGATCAGGCCAAGTATCGCGGCGCTGTCTTCGAACAGAACCGTGAATTCGGTCGGATCCTTGCTCAGCCGGACCGCCTCCAGATAGCCGCGCTGGCCCTTGACCGATCTGAAATGCCGAAACGCGGCAAGCCAGGCCAGACCTTCGAAGACCAGCGCCAGGGCCAACACGATATAATTCACATAGGCATTGCTGACCGGATGGGGATCACGCAGCTTCATGATCCCCTCATAGGCCGACACGCCCGCCCCCAGCCCGAAGATCAGAATGGCGACGACGAAGGCCCAGAAATACAGCTCCATCCCGTATCCGAACGGATGGCTTTTGTCGGCCGGGCGCGATGCGCGTTTCAACCCATAGAGCAGCAGCCCCTGATTGCCGGTATCGACCAGCGAATGCACGGCCTCGCTCAGCATCGCGGAACTGCCGGTCACGCTGGCCGCCACGAATTTCGTGACCGCGATCAGCGCATTGCCGGCCAGGGCAGCATAGATGACACGTCGTGATCCGGTGGCTGACATTCCTGTGCTAGCTCCTTGATGGCGTAACGTTGGGGGCGACCGGCGCGACGGTTTGCCCGCCGCCGCGCAGGAACCGCGCGATATGCGGCACGACCACGCTCAGAAAGACCATTGCCCCGGCGATCCACATCACCGCCCCGGCAATCTGCTGGTCCGCCAGCCCCGTCACCCCCCAGCGCGGCGCATTGACGACGTGCCAGACATGCCATGCCCGCGCCGAAAATAACAGCACAACCGCCAGCAGCGACATCTGCACGCCGGTCAGCAGCGCGGCCAGAAAACACCGGACCGGCGCCACACGCGCCTGGGCGCGCAGCGCCATCCAGAACAGGACGGCCCCGCCCAGCAGGCTCAGATGCATCGCCCAATAGATCACGTCGCTGCCCAGCGTGGCGGCATAGGGTGCCGGCGCATGCCAAAGCCAGAACAGCCCCCCGAACAGCAGCGCCATCGCCACCGGTGGCCCGCGCCATGCGGGCAAGGCCGCCGCCAGCAATGGCGCCGCGATCAGCACCAGCACCAGATGCTGAACCACCCGCGCCGTGAACAGCGACATCGACAGCGCACAAAGCGGCGAGACAAAGGCGACCGTGACCAGCGCCCAGCCGGTCAGGAAAACGCGGCGTCGGCCCCGCCCCGACACCAGGCGCAGACCCAGAAACAGGGCGATCAACAGCCCGCCGATCAGAACGGGGTCAAGCGTCCAGCGTGCCCATATCCCGCCGGGATCGGGCGGCGCGCCGCAAAAGGGTATGTAGGTTTCCATTCTAACCTCTCTATCCACCATTGCACGTCGTCAGCAGCAGCATCGGCACCACATCCATGATGATCGCCGCGGCAAAGATCAAACCGCCCCACCTGGCCGCGCGGCCCAACCCCGGCGCGGCCCGCACCCGAACCATCAGCACCGCGATTGCGCCCAGCGCGATCAGGCTGGCCAGCCCCACCAGCAGGTGCAGCGCCGGAAAATCCAGCAGCGCGCGCGGGGCGCAGGCCGCCGAAAGCGCGGCATAGACCAGAATGAAATGCAGCGCCCAGATCACCGGCGGCACGGCGATGCCGGTGATCTGGCGGTGCGGTGCATGATCTTGTCGCGACATCAGCGAAATCCCCCGATCTGCGGCGCGATGAACATCAGCGCCGCGATCAACGTCATCGCGGCTGTTGCCTTGGCGAGTGTCAGCAGGTTCAGATCGGGCAGCGTCTGGCCGTCCTGCACCCGGCCCAGCAGCTTGCGCAGCGCGTTCAAGACCGCCCAATAGGCCAGCACGAACAGATGCGCGCCAATGAATATCGCCAAGGACCACAGCGTCGCCCCCAGTGCGGTGGCGCGCGGATCGGTCTGCCACAGCGCGACGAAAAGCAGCCCCCCCGCCAATACCGCGCAAAGCGCGCAGATCAACCCTGTCACCGCCGCCCCCGCACCGGGGCGGCGAACCGCACCGCGATTGGTCAGCGCGGCCAGAACCGCCATCGCGATCCCCGCCAGCGCCCCTGCCCCGGCCCATGTAGCATCTGGCTGCCGCATTTGTGCCGAATACTCGGGCTGCACATTCCACAGGAACAGCGCACCAAACAGGATCGAGGCGAAAAGAGCGAAGGAGACCAGCATCGTCCCGATCACCGCGACATGGGTATGGTTGCGCCGGTCCACGATATTGACAGGCAGCGTCAGCCCCAGACCCGCATCATATTCCCGGATATGGCTTTCCGATTTCTCCCATCCCCAGGCGGTAAAGCTGGCAAGGCTGGCGATCGCACCCGCCCCCGCCAGCCACCAGATTTTCGTCAGCAGCGCCACGAACACGACAGCCACGCAGACCGCCGCGACAAGCGGCAGCAGGGTCGGATGCGGCAGCCGGATCACCTGTATCGGCGCGCCCGTCACCGGATCGCAGCCGATGGTTTCGCGCCGGTGATGATGCGCCTCGCGCAGCACACCTCGCAGCCCGCGCGGATGGTCCTGCGTCAGTTCCGGCTGATCCCACAGCGGCTCGCGGCTGGTGATCCGGGGAATGGCGTCGAAATTATGCCCCGGCGCAACCGTGGGATACAGCCATTCCAGCGTCGCCGCGCCCCAGGGATTGCGGCCCGCCGCAGGGCCAAAGCGGCGATGGCGCAGGAAATCCACCATGAAGATCAGCACCGCCGCCGCGATCATATAGGAACCCAGCGTGGACAGCAGGTTCAGCCTGTCCCAGCCGATACCGCCGGGATAGGTGGCGATCCGGCGCGGCATGCCGCGCAGCCCGGTGATGTGCATCAGAAAGAAGGTCATGTTGAAGCCGATAAACATCAGCCAGAACACCCAGCGCCCCAGCCTTTCGGACATCATCCGCCCGGTGAAATGCGGCACCCAGTAATAAAAGGCCCCAAACAGCGGAAACACCATGCCCCCGATCAGCACATAATGCAGATGCGCCACCACGAAATGGCTGTCATGGGCCTGCCAGTTGAACGGAACCGCCGCCAGCATCACACCTGTCAGCCCGCCGATCACGAAGACGAACAGAAAACCCAGGATGAACAGCATCGGCACTTTCAGCCGGGGCCGGCCCTGGCTGAGCGTGGCGATGAAGCTGAAGATCTGCACCCCAGTGGGCACCGTGACCATGGTCGAGGCCGCCGAAAACAGCGACAGCGTCAGCACCGGCAGGCCGGTGGCAAACATGTGATGCACCCACAGCCCGAAGGACAGAAACCCCATCGACACCACGGCCGCCACGACGAAGCCATAGCCGAATATCGGCTTGCCGACAAAGGTCGGCAGCATCGTCGCCACCATGCCTGCGGCTGGAAGGAAGATGATATAGACCTCGGGATGGCCGAACAGCCAGAACAGATGCTGCCACAACAGCGGATCACCCCCCAGCGCGGGGTCGAAAAACGGCAGTCCCAGCACCCGCTCGGCCTCAAGCAGGATCGAGCCGATGATCAGCGGCGGAAAGCCGATGGCGATCATGAAGGCGGTGATCAGCATGTACCAGCAAAAGACCGGCATCCGCGTCAGGCTCATCCCCGGCGCGCGCGAACACAGGATGGTGGCGATGATCTCGACCGCCGCGGTGACGGTGGCGATTTCCGCAAAGGTGACGCCGATCAGCCAGAAATCGGCCCCCGCGCCGGGCATGAATTTCGAGGTGCTGAGCGGCACATACATGAACCAGCCGCCGCTGGGTGCGGCATTGAACAGAAACGACGAAATCAGGATCAGCCCGCCGAACAGATAGCACCAGCAACCAAAGGCGCCCAGCCGCGGGAAGGACAGATCGCGCGTGCCGATCATCATCGGGATCAGATAGATGGCAAAGCCTTCCAGCGTCGGAATGGCGAACAGGAACATCATGATGGTCCCGTGCATCGTGAAGACCTGATTATAGGTCTCGCTGCTTAGAAACGTGTTGTCGGGCACGATCAGTTGCGTGCGGATCAGCAGCGCCAGTATCCCGGCGATCAGGAAGAACACGAAGCCAGTGACGATGAACCGCTTGCCGATGACGCGGTGCGATACCGCGCTGGTGGCCCGCCACCCTTTGGGCAGCGCCCAAATCTGCTCAAAGCTCGCCGCATTCTCGGGCGGCGTTTCAGTTGCGGATATGTCGGCGGCATGGGTCATTTCAGGCTTACCAACCATTCGGCCACGGCGCGCAGATCAGGCCCGGACAGGCTGTTGAACCGGGGCATGGCCACCCCCGGCTTCATCCCCGGCGCGTCGGCGATCCAGCCGGCCATATTGCCAAGGTTCATCGGCCACATGCCCGCGCCCAGCGTCGGGCGGGCACCAACGCGGGTCAGGTCGGGCCCCAGCACACCCCCCGTGGCGACCCCGCGCACGCTGTGGCATGCCGTGCAGCCCGCGTTAAGAAACACCTCGCGCCCGCGCAGCAATTCGGGCCGCGCCGCATCGCGCGCCTCGGCCTGCGCGCCGTTCAGCCAGGTGGAAAACCCGCTTTCGGGCATGGCGACCAGATCAAGGGCCATCAGCGGATGCGACAGCCCGCAAAACTCGGCGCATTGGCCGCGAAAGCGTCCCTCTTTGGTCGCGGTGACGGTCAGTTCGTTTACCCGGCCGGGGATCATGTCCAGCTTGCCCGCAATCGACGGCACCCAGAAAGAATGGATGACATCATCAGATTTCAGGCGCAGCGTGACGGGCCGACCGACCGGAATGCGCAATTCGTTGGCATCGCGCAGGGCACGACCTTCGGGGTCATAGACAATATCCCACCAGAACTGATGGCCGGTGATCTCGATCACCAAACCGTCCCTGTCCCCGCGTGGCTGCGCCCGCAGCGTCAGGGTCGAGGCGACAACCAGGATCGTCAGCACGACCAGCGGGAACACCACACCACCGCCCCAGATCCACCAGGCGCGCGGGGCACCGCCATGCTGCCAGGCCAGCCAGACCAGCCCCATCACCAGCACGAATATGGCCACACCGGCCCCGGTCATCCAGATCGTCAGATCATAGGCCGTGCGCGCCCCGATGCCCGCAGGTATCAGCGCCGATTGCGCGCCGAACATGTCCAGAGTTCTGTCCATCACCTGCGCCCCGCCGCGATCAGATAGGCCGCCATGTCGCGCGCATCCTGTTCGGTGACATCCAGATCGGGCATCGCCGTTCGGGGGGAAACCGTGGTCGGGTTCATGATCCACTGCATCAGCGTGCCCGGTGCGTTCCCCATCCCACCCGGAAGATAGCCCTGCGCCGCCAGCCGGGTCAGATCGGGGCCGGTGCGACCATTGGCACCCGCAATGCCCGCGATCCGATGACAGGCGCCGCAGCCATAGGCGGCGAACAATGCAGGGGCACGCCCTGCCTTGGCACCGGGCATATCCCCCACGGCGATCCGCGCCGAAAGCGCCTGGGGAACCCGGCCGGGCACATCAGGTTCACCCTGTCCGATTTCAAGAATTTCTGCACGCAACGCCGACATTTCCCCGCCATTCTCTTGTGGTCGCCCCAACGCCCAAAGCGAAATGACCAGCACCGCCGCCGGTGTGACGATGATCAGCCAGACGAATGCGCCAATGCCGGGGCCATCAGGTTCAGGGCGATGCGGCATCACGCGCCTCACTGCGGCGCGGCGGCGGTTACCTGCGGGCCAACCCTTGCGTAATATTCCGAAACGGCTGTGATATCCTCATCCGTCATCTTGGCGGCGATGGCCGACATTACGTTCATCGGATCATTGTCGCGCAGCCCGTCGCGCCAGTCCGTCAGTTGCTTGGCCATATAGGCGGCATCCTGACCCGCCAGATAGGGCACAGAGGGGGCCATCCCGGTTCCCTGCGGGCCGTGGCAGTTGATACAGGCCGGTATGCCGCGTTCCTCGGACCCGACCGCCCCCAGTTGGCCGCCCCATTGCAGGGTTTCGCCCGTCACCTGTCCGCTGGTCGGCAGCACCGGCGCGTCAATGGCGGCATAATAGGCCGAAACCGCCTCGCGCTCTTCATCGCTCAGCCTTTGGGCGATACCGGTCATGATCTCGTTGGGCCGGGTGCCCGAGGCGAAATCGTTCAACTGCTTGTACATGTACCAGCCGGCCTGCCCGGCGATGCGCGGGAACGCGCCCGAGCCATCGCCCTGCCCCCTGGCCCCGTGACAGGCGATGCAAGCCATGCCCGAACCGCCCTGCTGGCCGCCGCCCATCGCGACCAGTTGACCAAGTTCCAGAAGATCGTCGTCCGGCTGCTGGTTCACCGTCGCCTGAAACAGAACGCGGTCATCGTTCAGCGCGGCCTGCAACCGTTCGACCCGGGGCGTGTCGTCATAATCCTGCGCGGTTGCGACAAGGACCGATCCGCCCAAAGACCCGGCAACGGCAAGCGTGGGAATGAGATGTTTGAGCCTGAAGCGCATGTTTGGTCTCCTCAACTGTCCATCAGGGGGCGCGGGTTGGGAATATAGTCGGACTTCATGTGGTCCAGCGTCCAATAGGCCAGCCCCATCAGCGGGCCGGTGGGGTTGTAACCCAGGTTCTGCGGGAACAGGCAGGCGCCGAACACGAAGACATTGTGATGATCCCACATCTGGCCATAGCGGTTGGCGACCGACGTGGCCGGATCGGTTCCCATCACCGCACCGCCGACATTATGCGTGGTCTGATAGGGAACGATCGAATAGCTGCTGCCTGCCGCCGCCCGATTTGACGGATGGATGCCCGTCACATTGTCCATGTTGCGCGCGATCTCGATCGTGCGGTTCAGGCAATAATCCGACATCCGGCGATCGTTTTCGGGAAAGTCGAAGGTCATCCGCAACAGTGGCCGCCCAAAGGCATCTTTCCAGGTCGGATCGAGATCGAGATAGTTCTCATGCGTCGACATCGACGACCCATGCACCAGCAGCCCCCCATGGCGCAGATAATTCTCGCGCACCGCCTTTTTCCAGGCGCCGCCCCATTTCGGCGTGCCTTCGGGCGTCGGCTGATAGCTGATGGGGCGGCCATTGGTCTGGGTGCAGGCGATATAGCCGCCGCCGACAAAGCCCAGATCGGTGTGATCGAAATTGTCGCCATTGTAATCGTCGACCACCATGCCCAACGCACCCGCCCCCATGAAAGGGTTGGTGATGATCTGGTCATCGAAAAACACATCCACCGACGCGATCGTCTGATAGGAATAGTTCCGCCCGACGGTGCCGGTCCTGCTTTGCGGATCATAGGGCTTGCCCAGACCCGAGACGAGCATCAGATGCACGTTCCACAGCGAAAAGGCGTTCATGCAGACGATATCGGCAGGCTGGAACACCTCGCGCCCATTGGCATCCAGATAGGTTACGCCGGTTGCGGTTTGTCCGTCTGCCGATTTTTCGACGCGCAGAACCTGCGAGCCAAAGCGGATCTCGAAATTCTGGTGGTCCTTGATGCGGTCATAGACGCAGATGATCGGATCGGCCTTGGCGAAATACCCGCAGCCAAAGCGTTCGCAGAACCCGCAATAGGTGCAGGGATGCAATTGCGCGCCGTAAGGGTTCTCATAGGCTTGGGTTACATTGGCCGACGGCTGGGGAAAGGGGTTCAGCCCCATTTCGCCCGCCGCCTTGCCAAACAGCGTCGTGGCGATCGGCTGGGTCATCGCTGGATTGGGATAGTCGCTGCTGCGCGGCCCTTCGTACACATTGCCGCCGGGACGCTTTTCGCCACTCAGATTACCGGCATATCCCGCAGCACCACAGATGCGCTCAAAGAAATCCAGATGCGGCTCCAGCTCATCATAGGTCACGCCCCAGTCCTGAACCGTCAGATCGTCGGAAAAGATATCGGGCCCATAGCGCGCCTCGTAATGCGACCGCATTTCCAGATCGCTGGGCAGGGGCCGCCAGATCTGGCCGTTCCAGTGGATGCCCGCGCCCCCCAGCCCGGTGCCCGGCAGGAATGAGCCCAGCCTGCGCATCGGCAGGGCCTGCTGGTCGCGGCGGTTGCGAAAGGTCAGCGTCTCTTTCCTGACATCGACCATATGCTGGTGATGGATCGCGTATTTCAGTTCGTCATGTTCTTCGGGGCCGCCAAAGCTGGTGGCGTCATGCCGATGCGCGCCACGTTCCAGTATCACGCATTTCTGCCCGTTCTGGGCCAGCTCATAAGCAGCCGTCAGACCCGTCCAGCCGCCGCCGATGATCACCACATCTGTTTTCGGAAGTGTTCTGTCAGCCATCGCCCCCCCCTTTCGTCTTTACGATCCGCATCCGTGCCGCGCCCTGGCCTGGAACATGCGACATGCCTTTCGGGGGGGCTGGATAGGGCAGGTTATGCCGGCCGACCTCGGTCGTGTAATAGGCATAAGCCCCTGGAAAACCTATCATTTGCCAGCCAGCATAATCCAGATTGCCGTCATAGGCCGGGTCGGCGAAATAGCCCTGATTGGTCAGCCGCAGCAATTCGTCGAAGAAATCAGCGGCCAGACCGCCGGGCAATTGCACATTGCCATCGGCCAGCGCCTGAATGCGGTCCTGGCGCTGCTGCATGTCCATATCGGCCAGCGCATCGCCCTGGCCTTGCATCCCGTCAATCCCGGCGCGGATCAGCGCCGCCGGGGTCATGTCGCGCTGATAGCCCTGCGAAGGCGTGCCTTCGGCAAAGGGTGCTTGCAGATACAGCCCCTCGCCCTGCCCATAGGGACCGCCCAGCATCAGGTCGATGAAATCGACCACGCCGGCCTCGCTGGCGCTCGGATATTCATCGGCGGGGATCAGCACATCACAGGCCGCCGCCAGAAACCGCGCCTCTGCATTCGTCAGAAAATACCAGGTCTTGTCATCCAACGCCGCATAAGCGGGCCTGACGACAAGTCCACCCCCGCTGGCTGCCGCCAAACCTGCGGCGCCCATCTGTGCCAATACAGCCCTGCGCGAAAATCCTGTCCCCATCTGTCAGCCCCGATTTATTGCGACATCATGAAAACAACCGGGGGATTGGGATCATGTTCCGACTTTTCTGATTTTCCGGTGGTTTTTTTACACGGCCTCAGCGCGGGATGGCCGGTCGGGAACCTGTGCGACGCCAGGAACATACAGCCAACCCTGATGTTGTCAGACCTGAAAACACCCACCTTCACGTTGGAAAGCGCCGCATGATCCGAACCCGATGGCTGCTCTTGCCCAAGCTTATTCGTTTTCTGCTGATCCATTTCGCCAATGGCGTCGTGATCGGTTGCAGCACGGCTTTGCTGTTGATCTGGAACGACATCGCCGGAATGGGCATCTTCGCACAGGGCGACAAGGCCGGCCTGGCATCGCTTTTGCTGTTTGCCGAGGCCTCGTTGATATTCGGAACATTGGCCGCCAGTGTGGCGATCATGACCATGGATTATGATCACGATTGCTAAGCAACCTTGAACCGTTTCACAACAGAAAGAGGCGGACCCATGGCCCGCCTCTCTTGTTTGTCGGATTGTTCAGGATCACATCGATTCGATCTGATCACACAGCTGCACCCAGGTGGTCAGCGAAACACGCCCTTCGGAAATGCCTGCAGTGATGCTGTCCGATGTCGGGCTGGTGCCACTGGTCATCGACCCGGTGGCACTTGTCCCGGTGCTTGTGCTGCCGGTCGTGGTGGACGACCCCATGCCGGTCGTCGTGTTGGTACCGCCCGTGGAAGAACCGCCAGCAGAGCCGGTTACAGAGGACGAGCCGCTGTCGGTGCCGCTGGCCGACGATCCGGTGGAGCTTGCGCTGTCGGATTCGCTCATGGCCTGACAGTCAGCACGCACCTGTTCCTTTTCCTCTGTGCTCAACTGTGCCCAGTTGGTGCGGATTTCCGATTCAGACAGCAGTGACATGTTGCCGTCATCCGTGAAAAAGGATGCGGCCGTATTGTCGGACCAGTCCCGACCCATCATGGTTGTGCTGTCATTGACGCCTGCACCACTCGTTGCTCCCGTCGTTGACGAACCTGTTGTCGATTGGGCAAAGGCCCCCGACGCCAGCACTGCCGAAGCGATTGCCGTGACAAGAATGTTCTTATTCATTTGGTATGTCCTTTTGACTGATTTGGCCGCAATGGCCGTTCGATTGCTTTGGTTCAGACGACACGGGTTGAATTCGGGCCATTGGCCCTCGGGTTCAAAACCGCGCCGCCGCTCGGCCCCTCCTGATGTTGTCATGCCGTGGTTCCTCCCGGCTTTTGACGACGTCCCGCGGGCAAGCAGCCTTCGTCGGTCACGTCGCATTCAGAACAATGCTGTTTTGCTGTTGTTCCCGGGGGCTGCGGCGATGATCCGGACAATGCCGGGCCAAGCAATTTGTCGCCGAGCGCGCATCGCAGACCAGCGACAATCAGCCGAGCAGAAAGGCGATCAGATGCCCCTCGCCCTGCCGAAGACCGGGTTGCCGATAGGGCGACAGATCTTTCAGGGCTTCGCGCGCGGGGCTGTCGGCCAGTTCCAGCACGCGCGGATGAATATAGCTGCTGCGCGCGACCGAAGGGGTGTTGTGCAGCCGGTCTGCGGCGGCCGCCGTCATTTCCCGCAGGGTAAGCCGGTCATCGGCCGGAGTGGCCAGCGCCAGACGAAATGCGTCAAGCGTGCCCGACCAGGTGCGAAAGGTCTTTGCCGTCGCATTGTCCAACCCTGTGACATCGGCAAGATAGGCGTTCACATGCTGCGACAGCACACCACGCGGTTGCCCCTGCGCATCCAGCCATGAAAAGACCCGACCGCCGGGCAGATCATCCATCTTTTGCAATGCGGCATGAATCAGCCGGTCCTTCAGCTTGTATTGGGCCGTCTTTCCGCCCTTGCCGGAAAATTCCAGCCGGATCGCGCCGCGCGACAGATGCACATGGCGCCGGCGCAGGGTCGTCAGGCCATAGCTGCCATTGGCGCGGGCATAGCTGGTGTTTCCAACCCGCAACGCGAGTTGATCCAGCAATGCGACAACCGCGGCAAGGGCAAGCCCCTCATCGGCATCGGGGTGGCGCAGGTCGCGCAGGACGCGCCGCCGCAGGGTCGGCAGGGCCCGTCCGAAATCGGCGAGGCCCTCGAATTTCAGGCGTGCGCGTTCGCCCATCCAGTCAGGGTGATAGATATACTGCCTGCGGCCACGCGCATCCTGACCCATGGCCTGCAAATGTCCCTGCGGATCGGGGCAGATCCACACGTTCCGATAGGCGGGCGGGATACCCAGCCGCTTTATCCGCTGCTTTTCCGCGTCATCGGCCAGAACCGAACCATCAGGCGTCACATAGCTGAACCCCCGCCCCCGCCGCACCCGGCGGATACCCGGCTGGTCATGCCAGTAATATCGAAGATCCGTCGTTGAATTGGGCATCCGACCACTGGGTTCCTTCGCATCTTTGCAGAACGCACGCACGGAAGATCCCCGTGCCAGATGCAACCGCCTGTATCGCGGAACGGTTCCCGCCCGGGCGCATCCGAACGCCGTTCATGTGTCGAAGGAGGCGTTGCGGCGGCACAGATAGACCTCACGCTCGGGATGTGCTTCGATCACAAACCCCGCGCTGCGCAACAGGGCTTCGGCCGCGGCGCGGTTCGGAATGAACCAGTTCGTCGGATCGCCCGCGTAACAATGTTCAATGAAATACAGCGACGGGAAACCGGCCTGTTCGAAGGGCTGCCAGTCGTTGAAATCGTAATCGGGCAGGACCGGCGCGACCATATCAGGACCGCGCTGCATGCATTGAAACAGCATCTGGTCGCCGACGACATGCTCGTGCAGCATATCAAGCGCCAGAAGCGGATGGCGCAGATGATAGAGAACCCCCATGAAGATCACCAGATCGAAGCGTTCCTTCAACTGCGCGACATCATAGACCGACATGAGGTGAAGCTCGACATGCGCACCGCATTGTGTCGCGGCAAAGCTGGCCTGGGCCAGATATCGCGGATCGGAATCGATCGCCACCACACGATCGGCCCCGCGGCGCGCCATTTCCAGCGCATAGAACCCGCCATTGCAGCCGACATCCAGCACCGTCATCCCGGCCATGTCCTGTGGCAGCACATCCTTGAACGCCTGCCATTTGCAGGACGGGTAATCGCCCAGGAAATGATCGGGGGCGGTCTGGATGCCGCCGATGCGCAGATTGTGAAACCAGGGGCCAAGCTCGATGATCTGCCGGGCGAGATCGGCATCGGGCGGATCAAGGCGGGATGCGGGGCGGTCAGTCATGTCGGCAGTCCCGAAAATTGCATGGCGGGTCTGGCGGGCAGCGGTGGCAGCGACATGTCCTGCTGCGCCGCCGCAAACCAGTCGATCGTTCGGGGCAGCCCCTCGGACAGCGCGATCTGCGGCTGCCAGTTCAACAGCGTGCGCGCGCGGTTGATGTCGGGGCGGCGGCGGCGCGGATCATCCTGCGGCAACGGCCGATGAACCAGCCGGGCGCGCGTCGGGATCAGGTCACGCACCATGGCCGCCAGTTCGTTGATGGTGAATTCCTGCGGATTTCCCAGATTTATCGCCGAGCCCGGCGCCACGGGCGCATCCATCAGCGCGATAAGCCCCGCCACCAGATCCGAGACATAGCAAAACGATCGGGTCTGTTCGCCGCTGCCATAGATCGTCATCGGCTGGTCCTCCAGCGCCTGCACGATCATGTTCGACACGATCCGCCCGTCATCGGGTCGCATTCTTGGCCCATAGGTGTTGAAGATGCGCGCCACGCGCACATCCACATGCCCGGCCCGCGCATAATCGAAACACAGGGCCTCGGCGGCGCGTTTGCCTTCGTCGTAACATGCCCGCGGACCGGTGCAGTTCACATGGCCCACGTAATCCTCTTTCTGGGGATGGGATTCGGGATCGCCGTAAACCTCGCTGGTCGAGGCCTGCACGAACCGCGCCTTGCGCGACAGCGCCAGCTTGAGCAGGTTCGAGGTGCCCAGAACATTGGTCAGCATCGTATGCACCGGGTCCGCCTGATAATGCGGCGGCGAGGCGGGGCTGGCCAGGTTATAGATCTGATCCAGCGGCTCTGACAGGATGACCGGGTCGATGACATCCTGCCGGACCAGCCGGAAATCGCGATGCGCACAAAGGGAAAGGATATTGGCCTCTCTGCCGGTCAGAAAACTGTCCAGACAGATCACCCGATGCCCGCGCCCCAGCAATGCCTCGCACAGATGCGAGCCGACGAACCCGGCCCCGCCGGCGACAAGTATATTCTTTTTCAAGACCGATGCCATGATCCCTATCCTCGCTTTCAAGTGGTGACGGCGGGTGTGGCCGCCCTGTGACCAATCAACAGTTTTCCCAGTTCACGCGCCCTTGCCCGCCCGGTATGGCGTGCTCGTACGATCGTTCGCGCGCTTTGCCCGATGAAGTGGCGGCGGTCATCGTCAAGCCGTGTCAGGGCCGCGATGACATCGCCGCCACCCTGTGCGATCAGGATGGCGCGGTCTTTCGGAAACAACTCGGTCAGCCCCGGCCAGTCATCGCTGATGACCGGCGTGCCGGCGGCGGCGGCCTCGAACAGACGCACACTGGGCGACCAGCCCATCTGGCGCATCGCCGCGCGGGTGACGTTCAGGGTGAACCGCTGCGCGCGGTAAAAGGCCGCGTGGCGGTCGGGTGGCAGATGCTCGATCCGCTCGACATTGGCGGGCCAGTCAATGTCGTCGGGGTATTGCGAACCAGCCACGACGAACCGCATCTGTGGCAGGTGCCGGGCGGGTTCCAGCAGCAGCGCCTCCAGCCCCGGCTGGCGGTCATCGCTATAGGTGCCCAGATAGCCCAGATCCCATCGGATGGGCAGGTCGGGCGTCCCGGCATATCCGGCGGTATCGACCGAGCAATACAGCGCCTCGGCCTGCCGCGCACCGTGCCTTTGCTGCAGATAGGACAGAACGCCGCCGCCGGAAAACGAAAGATAGATGTCGAAAAGCGGGATCTGCGCGGCCGCCAGATGGGTCTCTTCGCCTTGGCGCAGCAAATCCATCGTCACCGGCGTGTCTATGTCGTAATAACACAGCATCCGCGGGCGCAGGCGTGAAAGCGCGTCGATGATCCGGCGGCCATCGGGCAGATAGGAACCGACAATCACCGCATCGGCCTGCCGCAGCCGTGCGGCGTGTCGGTGCAGCAGTTCCTCGGGGCTGTCGTAAAGCGCGAAGTCGCAGAAATCCGGCGAGGCCAGATCGCGGTGCTGCGCATACCAGGGCCTGTCCCGTTCCAGAAACAGCACCCGATGCCCTTCATCCGCCAGCCCGCGCAGAAGCGCGCGATAGGTGGTGGCATGCCCGTTTCCCCAGGAAGACGACAGCGTCAGCCCGATGAACACGATATCAAGCGGCGGGGTCATAACAGCACCCCCGCCCGTTCGTGCATCATCTGCCTGGCAAACAGCGTATCCACCTGCCGGGCGCGCTGTGCATAGGTATGTTCGGCCAGCAGCCGCGCCCGCGCCCGCGCGCCGATCCGACCATAGGCGTTGCCTTGCGCCGATGTCAGCAGTTCCGCCACATCGGCGCCGTCGCGGGCCACAAGAACCTCCTGCCCCGGCGTCAGGAACATCTCGATCCCCTCCCATGCGTCGGTGATGACGCAGGCACCGGCGCCGGCGGCCTCGAACACGCGGGTGGCGGGGGAAAAGCCGGTGGCGGCCATGCTGTCGCGCGCAATGTTCAGCACCAGCCGCGCGCTGGAATTCAGCGCGTTGTGATCCGCCGTGGGCACATGCCCCAGCAGGCGGACATTCTCGGGCAGGGCCAGCCCCGCCCAGCCCGATCCGCCCAGCAAGAACCGCTGATCGGGACAGCGCCGCGCGGCGGACAGGAAGAATTCGGCGACCCGCGCCTCACGGTCGGGCAGACGGTTGCCCAGAAAGGCCAGATCGCAGGCGAACCGCTGCTGCGCGGGCACCGGATGATGCGTGGCCGGGTCCAGCGCATTATATATCGGCACGCAGTCACGCGCGCCCAGGTCGCGATAGGCCCGCACGACCGGGGCGCCGCCGCCATAGGTCAGAACCATGTCAAGATGCGGCAGGACCGCGCGCAGCGGATGGCCGGGCTGGTCGCGCAGCGCCTGCAGCGTCGCGGGCGCATCAACATCCCAGAAGATGCGGATCGCGCCGTCGCGGGCATTGGCCATCACCTGTTGCAGCAGGCGATCATCCTCGAAACCGACGCCGCTGGCCTGGATGACGATATCGGCCTTTCGGGCGGCGGTGGCCGCGCGGCGCAGCCCCTGCGCGTTACCCGCATAGACCACCACATCGCACCAGTCTGGCGGATCGATGTCGCGATGCGCCTGACGGTCAAGAACATCTGGTTCATAGAACGTGATCCGATAGCCCTGGTCAGCCAGCGCCCGCAACATGCCCCGGTAATAGGTGGCGGCCCCGTTCCAATAGGACGAAAGCAGGCTCGATCCGTAAAAGGCGATGGTCTTCATCACGCTGTCTCCCTGAGTGCCGCGCCGGGTTCCGCTGCGCGCGTTGTCACGCCCAGATCGCGCAGAATGGCCAGCAGTTCGTCCACGCGATGGCGGCAGGTGTGACGGGCGCGAATGGTTTCCAGACCAGCCTGGGCGATCTCGTGGCGCGCGACCGGATCGTGACGCAGCAAAGACAGGTGCTGACGCATCTGGCGACCATTGCGGGCGCACAGGAAATCCACCCCCGGACGGAACAGGCCCTCGACATCGTCCCAGGGCGCGCTGACCAGTGGTATGCCACAGGCCAGGGCCTCGAACATGCGGATCGTGGGAATGCCGGGCAGCGCATGAACATAGGGCGCGCGGGGAATGTGCACGGCCATCCGGTGCCGGGCAAAGGCCTTTGGCACATCGGCATTGGCAATCCAGTCGCGATAATTGATACCCGCCCTGGCGAGCTTTGAAATGGCTTCTGTGGGATACCTGACCCCGTGCACCGTGGTATCGAGCGACAACTGCCCGGCCGGTTCGATCAGGAATTCATCCAGTTCCGCCGTTCTCTCGCCATCACCCCAGTTGCCGATCCAGACCAGATCGGCGTCTTTCGATGTGTCGGCCAAGGGTCGGAACAGGGCATCATCCGCCGCCTCGTGCCAGGTAAAGACATTCCTTCCCCATCCGGCGCGCAGATACTGTTGGCGCAGCGTTTCACCAAAGGCCAGCACACCGTCATAGCCGGACAGGTCCATGCCGGCGATCTGTTCGCCGGCGCTGACGGCGCGATGATGGGTGTCATGAAACAGCAGCGTGAAACGCCCGCCGCGCTGGCGTGCCTGCCCAAGGCGCGCGACCAGCGCCGGATCCGTCCATTCATGGACGATCACCACATCGGCCGCGTCCAGAACGGCCGCGTGATCGAATCTATCGTCATAGATATCGGCGTGCAGACAGGGAAAAGCCCGGTGAAATTCAGCCACGACACCCGGCCCCTGCTCGGCGATCAGGTTTTGCCGGCTCCATGAATTCTGCGGCTCCAGCGAACGGACCCCGTGACCGCGCCGCTTGAGATCACGCATCACGCCGCGCAGGAAATGCACATTGCCATGGTTCCAGTCTGAAATTGCGGAATGGGTATATAGGACGAATTGCATGGCCTACCTCAAGATTGCGTTCAGGCGCGGGAAAGACTGCGTGGGATGTGAAACCGATCTCATGCGCGCAGCCTTTCGGGTTGCGCCACCGGTCGCGCGGGCGGTTCAAGACCGGGGCGGTTCGAAGACAGCCATTCGGCCAGATGCCAAAGCCCCTGCCGCCAGCCGGTCATCGCCTGCCAGCCCGTGGCCTGCGACAGACAGGTGGTATCGGCCACGAAATAACGCTGATCCCCCTGCCGCGTCTTGTCGTGATGTATCGTGATGTCCCCTTCGACGATCAGCCGGATCTCTGCCAGAACCTCAAGCAGAGAGACCGAATTCCGGACCCCGCCACCCAGATTGAAAGCCTGCCCCGACAATGCGTCGATCCTGTCCAGAACCATGCGATAGGCGCGCACAGCATCGACGACATAAAGAATGTCGCGCACCTGACGCCCATCACCGAAGATCGACAGCGGCACGCCCTTCATGGCGTTGATCAGAAAATGCGCCACCCAGCCCTGATCTTCGGTGCCGAACTGGCGCGGGCCGTAAATACAGCTCATCCGCAGGACGGCCGCCTGCAGACCATAGGATTTCGCGTAATCCAGCACATACTGATCTGCCACGCCCTTGGAACAGCCATAGGGCGTGCAGAAATCGAGCGGACGATTTTCGGCGATGCCCCGCTGGCGCAAGCGGCTGTCGGCTGGCACCCAGCGGCCCTCGTGACAGTCAAGGCCCAGATCGTCCAGCGCGCCATAGACCTTGTTGGTGCTGGCAAAGACCAGCGGAATGCGGTGCCCGCTGGCGCGGATCGCCTCAAGCAGGTTCAGCGTGCCCCGTGCGTTGATCTCGAAATCTTCGGTCGGGTTGGTCAGGCTGGTCGTGACCGCCGTTTGCGCCGCCAGGTGAATGACGGACGCGGCATCGCGCACCGCCTCGCTCAGCATCTGTTCGTCGCGCAGATCGGTCGGCACCGGATGAACGCGGTCGCCATGATGGTCCAGCAGCCAGCGCAGGTTCTGCTCGACGCCGGGCCGGCTGAGATTGTCGACCACGATGACCTCATGGCCGTCTCTCAGGAAACTGTCGGCCAGGTTTGATCCGATAAATCCGCTGCCGCCGGTGATGACGACCGGCCGCACCGCCGAAGACAAGGCGGGTGCCGCCAACCGCGTCACCTCGATGACCCGCGCCAGCCCGCCCTCTTGCAACAGCCGGGCCAGCAGCTTGGGCTGGTTTTCCGCATCCACCGCCCCCAGATGATAGTGCCGCGGATCGAAATAGAGACCTTCCTGCACGGCCACATCGCGCGGCAGATCGCGCCAGGCATACCAGTAAAGCCGGTCGGCCCCGGCGCGGGTGGCCTGCGCGAAACGGCGCGCCTGTTCCATCTGATCGTTGCGCCAGGTGGAATAGCCGGCCTCGGTGATCCAGATCTCTGCCGCGGGATTATGGCGGTCCACGACATGGCGCATCTCGCCCAGATGCATGTCCCAGCCCTGCCAGGATCCTTCCTCGCTGTCCCAGGTGCCGGGAAAGCCGTGAAAGCCCACCGCCGACATCTGTTGCAGCACGCCACGCTGCCCCATCAGGTCAAGCCAGAGCGGATCGAACGGACAAGGCCCGCCCAGCACCGCCTTCCAGCCGCGCTGGTTGACCCAATAGGCCGCCCCGCCCACCATTTCGCAGAACAGATCGAAATTGGGATCGGCCCGCCAATCCCAGTCCAGCAGGTTGTTCGGCTCGTTCCACAGCTCGATATGGGTAAAGTGGCGCCCATGGGCGGTCAGCACCTGATCAATGAAATCGGCATAGGATTTCAGATCGCGCGGCGCACCATTGGCCCGGCCGGTGCGCGACAACGAAGGGGGTGTGTAATGAACGCAGGGCAACAGCTCGAACGCCTGCCCCAGCCGCGGCAACAGCCAGTCATACCAGTCGCGCCCCCCTTCGGCGTGATATTCGGCCCAGGACAAATGCGTGCGCAGATATTGCGCGCCCGAGGCCACCAGCCCCGGCAGCGTCTCCTCGACACGTTCGTATTCGCCGGGACGAAACCATTCTGCAAAGCCGTATTGCGGCAGGCCGGTCATGATACCAGCCTCCGCTGTTCCAGATGCTGCCGCATCTCGTGACCCCGGTCCACGACGATCTCGCCACGGACCCATTCGACAAAGGGGTCCAGGGTGTCCTCAAGCAGATATTGCGGTGTGAAATCCAGTATCTCTGTCGCATGTGCGATATCGGCAAAGCAGTTGCGGATATCGCCTGCCCGCGCCTTGTGCAAAATCTCGGGCTCCAGATGCGGCACGCCCATCCGGGCGGCCAACAGCCGCGCCACGCGGTCGATCGTATATTGCCGGCCGGATCCGATGTTGAACACCTCGCCAGCGGCGGCGGGGGTTTCCAGCGCCAGGCGAAAGGCGCGCGCCACATCGCGAACGTGCACGAAATCGCGTCGCTGCGCGCCATCCTCGAACACGGTGGGGGGCTGCCCGTTGGCGAGCCGCGAGGCGAAATTGGCCAGCACCCCGGTATAGGGGTTCGACAGGGCCTGCCCGGCACCAAAGACGTTGAACAGGCGCAGCGCAACGGCATCCACGCCATAGGCCTGCCCGAAAATCATCACCGCGCGTTCCTGCACATATTTGGTCAGCGCATAGATCGAGGCCAGATCGACGCGCTTGCGCTCGTCGGTGGCGATCGCCTGCAAGGGCTGGCCCTGCGGGCCCGTCGGGCTCCACCTGCCCTGCTTCAGCTGGGCGGGATCGCGGCGAATTGTTTGCAACACACGACCGTCGCTTGTCGCATAATAGCCCTCGCCATAGACGCTCATGGACGAGGCGACGACGATGCGTTCAACCGGATGAACCAGCAATGCCTCCAGCAGAACCGCGGTGCCCAGATCATTTGCGCCGACATAGCGGGCGATCTCGTACATGGATTGTCCCACGCCCACCTCGGCCGCCAGATGGATGACGCTGTCGCAGCCCATCAACGCCCCGCGCAGCCGCTCTGCATCCCGCATGTCGCCGCGCACAAGTTCGGCCTCTGGCGGCAGAACGGCGGACGCGCCAGCATGCACCTGCTCTATCATCGCATCGTAAAGCCGCACCGCATGCCCCTGCGAAAGAAGCTCTTCCGCGACATGCCGACCGATAAAGCCTGCACCACCGGTAATCAGAATTCGGGCCATGGTTCATCCTGCTGTTGATCGCTTATGCTGATGACCCCGAACCGTCAGCATCGCGGAATGTTCCAGACAGGCCGTGTCACGGCAGGTTACCTCGATCAGCAGGAACCAAATCGGGCCATAATTGTTGTGAGGCTTGAACCAGTTACATTCCCGCCCCTTCAGCAGCGATGAACATTCCATGCCCACAGATCATTCCAGCAAACCCCGCGCGCATGGCCCGAACGGCGTGGTACCCGACATGTTCAAGGCCAAGGATCGCGCATCGCCGCCGCCTGCGCGGCATGCAAGATTGCGCGCGGCCCGGATCATCGCGCCGGGCCAGGTTGAAATTCAGTTGCTGCCGCTTCGTCCCCCCGCCCCCGGTGAAATACGGGTCGCGCTGGAAGGCTGCGGCGTCTGTGCCTCGAACCTGGAGCCGTGGGCCGGACCGGACTGGATGCAATTTCCCATCGAACCCGGCGGGCTGGGGCATGAAGGCTGGGGCCGGATCGACGCCATCGGCGCGGGCGTCACCGGTTTCAAGATCGGGCAGCGGGTTGCAATCCTGGGCCAACACAGCTTTGCCAGTCATGATTTTGTCCTGGAAGAGGCCGTTGTGCCCCTGCCCGCCGAACTGGATCATCTGCCATTTCCCGGCGAGCCGCTGGGATGCGCGATGAACATCTTCCGTCGCAGCGGCATCGTGCCCGGCCAGACCGTGGCAATCATCGGAATCGGGTTTCTGGGCGCGGCCCTGACCCGGCTTGCCGCGAATATCGGGGCAGATGTGATCGCCGTTTCGCGCCGCCCCGCCGCGCTGGCGCTGGCCCGCCGGATGGGTGCGGCCAGAGCCATTCCCATGCAAGACCATCACACGATCATCGACGAGATGCGCGCCCTAACCGCCAACCGCTTTTGCGATGTCGTCATCGAGGCAACCGGAAAACAATGGCCGCTTGACCTGGCTGGCGAAATCGTGGCGCAGGGCGGCCGACTGGTCATCGCCGGATATCATCAGGACGGCCCGCGCCAGGTCGACATGCAGAACTGGAACTGGCGCGGCATCGACGTCATCAACGCGCATGAGCGCGATCTGGCGGTTTGCCGGCGCGGCGTGCAAGAGGCGATCGCCGCAGTTCTGACCGGCAGGCTGAACCTTTCACCCCTGCTGACGCATCAGTATCCGCTTGAAAAACTTGACGAGGCAATGAACGCAACCCGCGACAAACCGGGTGATTTCGTAAAGGCGCTGGTCAAATGCAATTGACAGGCATCAATGGATTGCGCCTGGGCCGGGGCCTGACGCGAAAGCCGCGTCTGGGATTTGTCGGCCTTGGCTGGATCGGCCGCCACCGGATGCAGGCGATTGCCGGAACCGGGCTGGCCGATATCGTGGCGATTGCCGACACCTCTGCCGCCGCGCTGGACGAAGGTCGCGATATCGCCCCTGGCGCGGTGCAGGCCCAGACACTGGACGACGTGCTGGCGCAGAACCCCGATGGCGTGGTGATTGCCACGCCCAGTGCGTTGCACGCCGAACAATCCATTCGGGCATTGCAGGCCGGCGCTGCCGTCTTCTGTCAGAAACCGCTGGCGCGCAACGCGATCGAAGCACGAAAAGTCATCGCGGCGGCGCAGGCGGCAAACCGGCTGATTGCGACGGATCTGTCCTATCGCCACACAACGGCGCTGCACCGCATCAGGCAAGAGGTGCACAAGGGCAGCCTAGGCGATATCTTTGCGGTGGATCTGGTGTTCCACAACGTCTTTGGCCCTGACAAGGCGTGGTTTTATGATCCCCGCCTGTCGGGCGGCGGATGCGTCATGGATCTGGGGGTGCATCTGGTTGACATGGCGCTGTGGGTTCTTGATTTTCCCGATATCCAGACCGCAAGCGCCCATCTTTATTGCAAGGGCAGGCCCGCCGGCCCGCAGGATATCGAGGATTTCGCCGCCGCGACCCTGACCCTGACCAATGGCTGCGTCATTCGTCTTGCCTGCTCGTGGCGTTTGCATCTGGGGATGGATGCGGTAATCGCAGCCGATTTTCACGGCACCGCTGGCGGCGCAACCCTGCGCAATCACGACGGGTCGTTCTATGATTTCTTCGCCCATCATCATACTGGCACAACCAGCCGCACCCTGGCATCCCCGCCCGATGACTGGGGCGGGCGGGCCGCAATCCAGTGGGTGACGCAGATGGCGGAAGACCCCGGATATGATCCCGCCGCCGACCGCTTGGTGGTGCTGTCCGAAATCCTGGACATGATATACCGGCAGGACAAAACGCCGCCGCCCAGTCCTAGGCCTGATGTTCGCCCATTTCTTCGATCAGCATCAGACGGGCCCGGTTGACCCGGCTTTTCACGGTGCCAATGGCACATCCGCAAATTTCCGCCGATTCCTTGTAGCTCATGCCCAGAACCACGACCAGAACCAGCATGGAACGGTAATGTTCCGGCAAGCGCGCCAGTGCAATCATCATCTCTTTGCCGCGCAGCGTCCATTCCTGGGTTGGCGGCACAGAGATCGACATTTCGGCCACGTCGCGCTGGCCGGTCGGCTCTCGTTTCGCGCGTTTGATATTGGTCAGAAAGGTATTGCGCATGATCGTGAACAACCATGCGCGCAAATTCGTGCCGGATTGATACTTGTCCAGATTGTTGAGCGCCTTGAGAAGGGTTTCCTGAACAAGATCATCCGCATCGGATGAGTTCCGGCAAAGGGTCCAGCCATAGGCCCGCAATGCCGGGATAAGCTCCACTACGTCGTTACAGACCGCATTGTTTCCCACATCCAGGCGCATTCCGGACATTCTCCCGATATACTTGTATTGAAGGCACACTGAAATCCATGTGACCTGTGCGGCGTCAACGCAGGACCAGTTGCACGGTTCCGCGCGTCGCAGAGTGAAGGCGAAAGATGGGCAAGAATATTCCAACGGGAAACGGGACAGATCCAATGGTGTCACAGCCGGATGAAGGCCGGCGTTCAGATCGCCAGCAGGAGGCAGATCTGGATGCGCTTTTGCGGCAGCTTCGTCATCTGATCGTCGGTCAGGATACACCGCCGCATCTTCTGGATCTGGCGCGCCAGCTTGAGGACGCCCTGGCCCGTCGGCAAGGCACAGGGGCCGCCGACGACTGACATACGACACCGCGACCGGCACAACCCTTGCGGCGGGATCATATCCAGCCGGAACCATTCTGCCATCCCGATGTTCCCTGCCAGACAAAGGAGCACGCGATGACCCAATCCACCACCACGCAAGACCACGACATGATCCGCCATTGGGCCGAAGCCCGCGACGGACATCCGGCAAAAGTATCCACAGATGGCACAGGCGGCATATTGCGCATAGATTTCGGGACGCCCGAGGACAATCTGAGCCGCATTACATGGGAAGAATTTTTCACGATATTCGACGCCGAAAATCTTGCATTTCTTTATCAGGAAAAGACCAGCGACGGGCAGCCAAGCCGCTTTTGCAAATTCCTGTCGGCGGAGTGAGCCCCCACAGGAACATATGCGCCATGGCCATGTTCAGCTTCGATGACATGCAAAGGAGGCTGACATGACAGATTATCCAACTCCCCCATTTCCACGACAGTCGCAGCCGATGCCGGGTCTTACCCGATCAATGGATCCCCTGCCCGACCATGGCGAAGAAAGCTATCGCGGTTCAGGGCGGCTGCAGGGGCGCGTGGCGCTTGTGACAGGCGGCGACAGCGGCATCGGCAGGGCCGTGGCGCTGGCCTTTGCCCGCGAAGGGGCGGATGTGGCGATTTCCTTTCTGAAGGAAACCGAGGATGCCAGCGAAACCGAACAGCTTGTGACAAGCGCCGGCCGCAAGGCGCTGCTTCTGCCCGGTGACATCAAGGAGGCGGAACACTGCCGCAGCCTGATCGACAGGGTTTCGGACGAGTTCGGCCAGCTTGACATTCTGGTCAACAACGCCGCGCATCAGGCCAGTTTCAGTGATATATCGGATATCAGCGACGAAGAATGGGATCTGACCTTTCGCGTCAACATCCATGCGATGTTCTATCTGAGCAAGGCCGCCCTCAAGATCATGCGCAAGGGCGGGTCGATCATCAACACCGCCTCGATCAATTCCGACAAGCCCAACCCGTCCTTGCTGGCCTATGCCACGACCAAGGGCGCGATCCAGAACTTTACCGCCGGTCTGGCGCAGCTTGTCGCCCCCCAGGGCATCAGGGTGAATTGCGTGGCCCCCGGTCCGGTCTGGACGCCGCTGATCCCCTCGACAATGCCCGAAGAGGCCGTGGCGCATTTCGGCGAAAGTTATCCGATGAAGCGTCCCGCCCAGCCCGCCGAACTTGCCAGCGCCTATGTCATGCTGGCCGATCCGGTCTCCAGCTATACGTCAGGGGCGACAATCGCCGTGACGGGCGGCACCCCCCTTATGTGATATAGGAATGACGGCAGTATACTGCCGTCATTCCCAGGTTCAGTATTTCGTAGCCGGGTCGCTGGCGGGAAAACTTTCGTCCAGTTCCTCGTCCAGCTTCGACCATGTGGATGGCGGGTCGCGCATCATTTCGACCCCGGCGGGGCGAACGTCACCTGCGCCCTGTTCACGATCGGCCTTGGATGAGCTTGCCGGATGCGTCGACTGTTGCAAAGGCTTTCGCCTGCTGGCAGCCACCATCAGAAACGCCCCCGTGCCGACCGCCGCCGCACCGACAAACGCTGTCTTCAGTATATCGAGCATGGATGTTCGTGTCATTGTAATCTCCATCATGGGATCAGCGACAACTGGACGGGGCGGCATTTGTTCCTGTGTCCGGGCGGAATGATCACGCCGCGAAAGTCCGGAACCAGCCCTTTGACATCCGCGTTGGCGGATATATGGGGCGGTCCGCGTTGCCCATGGAAAAACCGGAGTCGTTTCAATGAAGCAAAGCATCCCGTCGGCACATCGCAAGACAGCCCGGTATCCAGAGCAAACACGTGTCTGTGCGCAGACCCTGTTCGAACAAGTTGATGCGGCACCCGATGACTGGGCCTTGTTTGTGGATATCGACGGCACGCTGATCGACATCGCAGCCACACCGCAGGCTATCGTCGTTCCACCTGATCTGCCCGGCACGCTGGTGAAGGTTCATGAAAGGATGCACGGCGCGATCGCCCTTGTGACGGGTCGGAATGTTGACTGGGTGCGGCGGATGTTCCAGCCTTTCACGCCACATGCAGCAGGTCTGCACGGTGCAGAGCGGCTGATGCCCGACGGCACGGTGACAACGGTTCGGCCTCCCTCGGACAGCGATCTGCTGCGTCGCACCATGCGCCAGCACCGCCTGTCAGGGGTCGAGTTCGAAGACAAGGGCGCGGCCTTTGCCCTGCATTACCGGGGCGCGCCGCAACAGCAGGCCCATGTGGAAGATTTCATACAGCAGCTTTTTGCACGGCTGCAGCCCGGCTGGCGCGTTCAGCGCGGCAAATGCGTGCTGGAAATTCACCCCGATGGCGTCTCGAAGGGCGAAACCCTTCAGGCATTCATGGCGCAACAGCCATTTGCCGGGCGGCGTCCGCTTGCCATTGGTGACGATCTGACCGACGAGAAAATGTTCGCAGCCGCCCAGGCGCTCGGGGGGCTTGCCATCCGTATAGATCAGGAGCCGCGCGAAACCCTCGCCGATGCGCTGTTGCACTCGCCCGCCCAGTTGCGCGCCCGTCTGCGGGGCCTGGCCCGATGAGCCGGCTGATTGTCGTCTCGAACCGGGTCCCGCTGCCGGATCGCAAGGGCAATATCCCGGCGGGCGGTCTGGCGGTGGCGATGCATTCGGCCTTGCAGGAAAACGGCGGTATCTGGATGGGATGGTCCGGTGAATCCAGCGGCCAGCACGATCCGGGCGAATTGACGATACGCCGGCATGGCAAGATCGACTTCGTGCTGACCACCTTGACGGAAAACGATATCTCTCAATACTACAACGGTTTCGCCAATCGCGTGCTCTGGCCGATCTTTCACTGCCGGCTGGACCTGGCGGAATATGGGCGCAGCGAAATGGCGGGCTATTTCCGGGTCAACCGGTTTTTCGCCGACCGGCTGCTGCCGCTGATCGAGCCCGATGACATCATCTGGATTCATGACTATCACCTGATCCCGCTTGCCGACGAGCTGCGCAAGCGCGGGGTGGCGAACCGGATCGGTTTCTTTCTGCACATTCCTTGGCCCGCGGCCGACATCCTGTTTGCGATGCCCGTCTATGACAGCCTGCTGAACATGCTGGCCGCCTATGACCTGATCGGCTTTCAGACCGCCTATGATCTTGAGAATTTCGTGGGTGCCCTGCGCCGTGACGGCTGCGGCGAACAGACCGACCCCGAACAGGTGCGTATCCATGACCGACAGGTGGCGGTGGGGGTATTTCCCATCAGTATTGAAACCGCCGAATTCGCCGAACTGGCCATGAAGACCGAAAATGACAAGATCGTGCAGGACCTGCGTGACAGCCTGCATGGCGAAACGCTGATCATCGGGGTGGACCGGTTGGACTATTCCAAGGGGATTTCCGAACGGATAGCGGCTTTCGACCAGTTTCTGAACAACAATCCTTCTGATCATGGGGCGATCACCTTGCTTCAGATCACGCCCAAATCCCGCAGTGATGTTCCCGAATACATGAACATAAAGGAAGAAATCGCCGCGCAATGCGGCAATCTGAACGGGCGGTATGGCACCGTCGACTGGGTGCCGATCCGCTATGTGAATCAATCCCTGCCCCGCTCTGTTCTCGCCGGATTGTACCGTCAGGCGCGCGTGGGCCTGGTGACGCCGCTGCGCGATGGCATGAACCTTGTGGCCAAGGAATATGTCGCGGCGCAAGATCCAGATGATCCGGGCGTTCTGATCCTGTCGCGCTTTGCCGGTGCGGCGCGCGAACTGACCGGCGCATTGCAGGTCAACCCCTATGACACCGAACAGATGGCGGCGGCCATCGGGCGCGCCTTGTCGATGCCGCTGGCCGAACGAAAGGCCCGCTGGCACCAGATGATGCGCCGTCTGCTGGACTATGACCTGATGCATTGGTGCGAAGATTTCATGCGGCATCTGCGCTGCCCGTAATCGGCATCATTTCGCCAGATCAACGTTCACCCACCCGAAGAATCTGCAACCTTGGGAACAGATACTGTTGATAGCTGTTGAACAATGAAACGTCTCTTCAACGAAACGTCTCTTCAACTCATGTGCAAAGGTGGATCGTGAACAAGAACTCCTTTCAGGCAGGACGGTCGCGCCCCCCCGTTCCCGGACGCAAGTTTTCACCGGCGGATGCAGACAGTGTTCACCAGAATTTGCGCAGATCGACAGGAGGAGAGATCATGAATCATCATGACATTCATCCCGTCGGCGCTTACGGGAATGTCCAGCGTATCCTCATGACAATCGATGCGGTGGGCGGGGTCTGGCGGTATGCCATGGATCTGGCAGTCGGATTGAAGAAATCCGGCATCGAAGTTGTTTTTGTCGGGTTCGGTCCCCGGCCGACAATGACACAGCGGCGCGAGGCCGAGGCGCTTGGCGTTGTGGTCTGGAGCAATCTGCCGCTCGACTGGATGGTCGATGACCCGGCCCTGCTGGATCCGGTGGCAGAGTTCATCACAACCACCGCCAATCTTCACAAGGTCAACCTTCTGCACCTGAACCTTCCGTCACAGGCGAACGGCCTTCAGACCGATCTGCCCGTTCTGGTTGTTTCGCATTCCTGTGTCGTGACATGGTTTGCCGCTGTGGAACATCGCGGTATCCCCCGGATATGGGATTGGCAGGCGCGCATCAACCAGCAGGGGTTTGCCCGTGCGGATCTGACGATCGTGCCATCGCAAAGCCATGCAAGCGCATTGGAAACCTGTTATGGCCCGCTGCATGATCTGCACATCGTCTATAACGCTTCACGCGCCGTGCTGCGAACGGTTGCGCCAGAGCCATTCATGCTGGCAGTGGGGCGCTGGTGGGACAAGGGCAAGAACGGGCAGCTTCTGAACGCAGCCGCACCAAAGCTGAAATGGCCGCTGATCATGGTCGGTTCAAATCAGTCGCCGCGCGGCGATACGCTTGCGATTGAACATGCAAAACACCTGGGCGAGCTGCCCCATGCCCAAACGCTGGCGCTGATCGAACGGGCCGGGATTTTCGTCTCTCCCTCGTTATACGAACCCTTCGGGCTGGCGGTTCTGGAAGCGGCGCACACGCGAACCGCGCTCGCCTTGGCGGATATTCCGATCTACCGTGAACTTTGGGACGACGCCGCGCTTTTCTTTGACCCCACAGATCCCGCAAGTCTGGCGGATTGTGTAAACCGGCTGTCCCGCCGCGCAGAGTTGCGCGCCGATCTGGCCGCCGCCGCCTGGAGACGGGCGCAAATACTGACGCCTGATCTGCAACTTGACCAGATGCTGGGGCATTACAGGAACATGTTCCACAGAACTGCGCATTATCCCGCCGCAATCTAGATGTGCCCGGCGGGAAGCTGGCAGGAACAAATCCTTCTGCCTTCAAGTTACCCTTCACAACGCTTGGCAACCAGAATGGCGGCAACAGTGTTTCCTTTTGCAGAATTTGACTTTCAGAAAGAAGCCATCCGATGAGGTCGCCAGGCAGATCGCGCACAAGAACCGGTGCAGATGCCATCAAGCATGCGGCCCGGTTTCGCTTGGCCATCGAAGGGATCATGCCCGATATTGACGGCGGGCGATTTGTGGCCAAGGCCCAATGCGGCGAACCATTCCCGATTGAGGCAGATGTCTTTTGCGATGGCCATGATGTCATCCGCGCCGCCGTGCTGTGGTGGGCGTCGGAAGATCGCGCCCTGCATGAACAGCAGATGGCAGCCCTCGGCAATGACCGCTGGCGTGCCACGATAACCTTCCCCGACAACGCCAGTTACGCGTTCACCATCATCGGCTGGCGCGATCTGTTCGCAAGCTGGCACATGGATACAGGCAAGAAGATCGCCGCGGGCCAGACCGTCAGCCTTGAGGCGCGCGAAGGCGTGGACCTGCTGCGCGCGGCGCTGGCCGCCAGGCCCGCCCCCGCCCCGCAGGACCGGATCGCCCTGCGCGACCTGCTGGGCAAGATCGAAACAACCGATAGCGCCGGAACGCTCGACCTGCTGATGGCCGGTGAAACGCTGGACCTGATGCACCGCGCCGGTCCGCGCACTCACCTGACGCGATACGAACGTGACATTCCGGTTTTCGTCGACCGTCCCCGCGCGGGGTTTTCGGCCTGGTATGAACTATTCCCGCGCTCTACCGGTGCGGGGACGGAACATGGAACTTTCAGGACCGTCATCGACCGGCTGCCCTATGTGCGGGATCTGGGGTTTGATGTTCTCTATTTTCCGCCCATCCATCCGATCGGGCGGACCAACCGCAAGGGGCGCAACAATTCGCTGACCCCTGCCCCCGATGATCCCGGCAGCCCCTATGCCATCGGCAGCACCGACGGGGGGCATGATGCGGTGCATCCCGATCTGGGCACTCTGGAGGATTTCGATGCGCTGGTTGCGGCGGCGCATGACCACGGGCTGGAAATCGCGCTCGATTTCGCCATCCAGTGTTCGCCCGACCATCCCTGGATCATCGAGCATCCCGAATGGTTCGACTGGCGGCCCGACGGCACCATAAAATTCGCCGAGAACCCGCCCAAGAAATACGAGGACATCGTGAATGTCCATTTCTATCGCGATGCCATTCCCGGCCTGTGGCTGGCGCTGCGTGAGGTGGTGCTGTTCTGGATCGGGCATGGCGTGCGCATCTTTCGGGTCGACAACCCCCACACCAAGCCCTTTCCGTTCTGGGAATGGCTGATCGCCGAGATTCGGCGCACCGATCCTGGCGTGATCTTCCTGGCCGAGGCCTTTACCCGACCCAAGGTGATGAAGCGGCTGGCCAAGCTGGGCTTCAACCAGAGCTATTCCTATTTCACCTGGCGCGATACCAAGGCGGGGCTGACCGAATACCTGACCGAACTGACCGCCGGCGACGCGCGCCACTACATGCGGCCGAATTTCTTCGTCAACACACCCGATATCAACCCCTATTTCCTGCAATCGTCAGGCAGGCCGGGCTTTCGCATCCGGCTGGTTCTGGCCGCGACGCTGGGCGGAAATTACGGCATCTATAACGGGTTCGAAATTTGCGAAGCCGCCCCCGTGCCCGGCAAGGAAGAATATCTGGACAGCGAGAAATACGAGATCCGCGATTGGGATTTCGACCGCGCCGGACATATCAAGGATGATATCCGGCTGATCAACCGCCTGCGCGCCGACCATCCCGCGCTGCAACGTTTTGCCGCGCTGAAATTCTTCAACGCCTTCGATGATGCCATTCTTTATTATGGCAAGTTCGACCCCGGCACCGGCAGCTATCTGCTGTTCCACGTCTTGCTGGATCCGCATGGGCCGCATGATTTTGCCTTCGAGGTGCCGCTTTGGGAATTCGGCCTGCCGGACGATGCCGGTATCGCGGTCGAGGATCTGCTGAACGGCAACCGCTTTGTCTGGCAGGGCAAGACCCACCAACTGACGCTGGACCCGGACGACCGGCCCTATGCGATCTGGCGCCTGCATCCTGCCGGAGATCAGCCATGATACGACCCGACGCGCTTTCCCATCCTCAGCCCGTCCTTGCCGAGACCAGCCGCCAGAGCGCCGACTGGTATAAGGATGCCGTCATCTATCAGGCGCATGTGAAGGCGTTTCAGGACAGCGACGGCGATGGTGTGGGCGATTTCACAGGCCTGATGCAACGGCTGGACCATGTTCAAAGCCTGGGGGCAACCGCGATCTGGCTGCTGCCCTTCTATCCCTCGCCACTGCGCGACGACGGCTATGATATCGCCGAATACAAGGCCATCCACCGCCAATATGGCACAATGGCCGATTTTCAGGCCTTCGTGGACGAGGCGCATCGGCGCGGCCTGCGCGTTATCACCGAGCTTGTCATCAATCACACCTCTGACCAGCATCCCTGGTTTCAGCGCGCGCGCAACGCCCCGCCGGGCAGCCCCGAGCGGGATTTTTACGTCTGGTCCGACGATCCGCACAAGTTTCCCGAAACGCGGATCATCTTTACCGATACCGAGACCTCGAACTGGGCCTGGGACGAGGCGGCGCAGCAATATTACTGGCACCGGTTCTACAGCCACCAGCCCGACCTCAATTTCGACAATCCGCAAGTGCTGGCCGAGGTTCTGGATGTCATGCATTTCTGGCTGGACATGGGGGTGGACGGCTTGCGGCTGGACGCCATCCCCTATCTGGTCGAGCGCGACGGCACCAATAACGAAAACCTGCCCGAGACCCATCAGGTGCTCAAGGCCATCCGCGCCGAACTGGATATGCATTATCCCGACCGGATGCTGCTGGCCGAGGCCAATCAGTGGCCCGAAGATACCCGCCCCTATTTCGGCGAGGGCGACGAATGCCATATGGGGTTCCACTTTCCGCTGATGCCGCGGATGTACATGGCCGTCGCCCAGGAAGACCGGCACCCGATCACTGACATCATCCGCCAGACCCCCGACATTCCCGACACCTGCCAATGGGCGATCTTTTTGCGCAACCATGACGAGTTGACGCTGGAAATGGTCACGGACCGCGAGCGTGACTATCTGTGGCAGACCTATGCCGCGGACCGGCAGGCGCGCATCAATCTGGGCATCCGGCGGCGGCTGGCGCCCTTGATGCAGAACGATCGTCGCAAGATCGAATTGCTCAACAGTCTGCTGCTGACGATGCCGGGAACGCCGATCCTGTATTACGGCGACGAGATCGGCATGGGCGACAATATCTATCTGGGCGACCGCGACGGGGTGCGCACCCCGATGCAGTGGTCGCCCGACCGCAATGGCGGGTTTTCGCGCGCCGATCCGCAGCGGCTCTATCTGCCGCCCATCCAGGATTCCGTCTATGGCCATCAGGCGCTGAATGTCGAGGCCGAGGCCAGCGATCCCTCATCCTTGCTGAACTGGATGCGGCGCATGGTTGGCGTGCGCCAGAACACCGGCCTTTTCGGGCGCGGCGCGATGAAACTGCTTTATCCGGCCAATCGCAAGGTGCTGGCCTATATCCGCGAACATGACGGACAGGCGGCGCTTTGCGTGGCCAATCTCAGCCGCAGCGCGCAGGCGGTCGAGATCGACCTGAGCGACTATGCCGGGCGGGTTCCGGTCGAGATGATGGGGAATTCGGCCTTTCCGCCGGTGGGTGCGCTGCCCTATCTGATCACCCTGCCCGCCTATGGCTTTTTCTGGTTCAGGCTGGCGGACAAGGCCGAGGCCCCCGACTGGTATAGCCCGCCGCCGCAGGTGCTGCCGGAATTCCTGACGCTGACCACCCGAGACGGGCGCATCGCCACCGCCCTGGCCGGCCGCGAGGGTCGGCAGCTGGAACAAGAGGTCTTGCCGCGTTTTCTGGAGTTGCAGCGCTGGTTCACCGCCAAGGACCGCGAGATCACCGCCGTGACGCTGACCCCGATCGCCGAGTTTGAACAGGGGCGCGGGGCGCTGGCCATCCTGGGGGTCGACCTGCAGGACGAAACCCAGTCCTATCTTCTGCCGCTGGCCGCGCGCTGGGGCGAGGATAACATATCATTCGGCGCGCCCACGCTGGGCTATACCATCGCCAAGCTGCGGCAAGGCGCCAATGTTGGCGGCCTGATCGACGGTGTGGTGGACGAGGATCTGGCCACCGCGCTTTTGTCGGGTCTGGCGGACAAGACCCGCCTTTCGACCGGGCATGGCACGTTGGTGTTCGACAGCATCGCCCCGGCGGACATCCTGGAACAGGCCGGCCCGCCCCGCCCGCTGGGGGTCGATCAAACCAATGCCTCGATCCTGTTTGGCGATACGCTGATCCTGAAGCTTTATCGCCGCCTGCGCGAAGGCGTACAGCCCGATATCGAAGTGTCACGCTTTCTGACCGAAACGGCGGGCTTTGATGGCACGCCGGCCTTTCTGGGCGAAATTGCTTTGGAAACCGAAACAGGCGCGCGAACCTCGCTGGGGGTTGCGTTTCGGTTCCTGCCCAATCAGGGCGATGCCTGGACCGTTCTGACCGACGCGCTGGAGCGCCATCTGCAGGATGTGGCGCTGACCCCGACCGGTGAAAATCGGCCCTATTCCCAGACGCTTGAAATGGGGGGGGTGATCGGCAGGCGGACCGCGCAGATGCATGCCGCCCTTGCCACCCCGACCGACGATCCCGCCTTTTGTGCCGCGCCCTTGCAAGATGCGGATATACGCGGCCTCGTGCGGGATGTGCATGCGGAACTGGCCGCGATGTTTGACGAATTGGCCAGGGCCCGCACGCTGTCAGACGATGCGCGCGCCCGGATCGCGGCCCTTGATCGCTGCCGTCAGGTTCTGGAAACCCGTATTGATACGGTCGCCGACATGATGCCTTCGGGACTGCAGACGCGCATTCACGGCGATTACCATCTGGGTCAGGTTCTGGTGGTGCAGGATGACGTCGCCATCATCGACTTCGAGGGCGAACCGCGCCGCCCGATGGACGAGCGCCGACACAAGGCATCGCCCCTGCGCGATGTGGCCGGAATGCTGCGTTCCTTCGACTATGCGGCGCATTCGGCATTGCGGCGTATGGCGGCAACCGGGGCGGATGCCGGTCTGGTCACAATGGCGGCGCAAGAATGGCTGGCCAAGGTGCGCGCCGATTTCCTGGCGGCCTATCGCAGCGCCCTGACTGAAAGCGCCCAAAGCCCGTCGGACCCTGCATTCGCCGAGGCGCTGCTGGATCTCTTCCTGATCCAGAAGGCGGTCTATGAGGTCGGCTATGAACTGGCCAGCCGGCCCGACTGGATCGACATTCCGCTGGACGGGCTTCTGGCGCTTGCCGGTGCAAAGGCTACGTCATGACCCGCATTCCCGATCCCGACCAGACCCTGCCCGAAGGCGCGCCCGCCCAGGCGCTGATTGACGCGATCGTGACCGGGCGGCTTGGCGACCCGTTCGCGGTGCTGGGTCGGCAGACCGGCCCGGATGGTGCGCAGACCCTGACCGTCTTTGCCCCCGATGCCGATACAGTATCCGCGATCCGCAACAAGAGCGGGCGCAGCATCGTCGATCTTGATCGCATCCATCCCGCTGGCCTGTTCTGGGCGCGTCTGCCCGCCAAGCTGAAATCCGATGCGCCTTACCGGCTGCGCCTGTCGCGCGACGGGCACGGCTGGGAACGCGAAGACCCTTACCGCTTCGGGCCGGTTCTGGGCGATCTGGACGAATACCTGATCGCCGAGGGTCGGCATGACGATCTGTACCGGCGGCTGGGGGCCCATCCGATGACGCATGACGGCGTGGCGGGCGTGGCCTTTGCCGTCTGGGCGCCCAATGCGCGGCGGGTCAGCGTGGTGGGCCATTTCAACGCCTGGGACGGGCGGCGCCACCCCATGCGCCGCCGTCTGGGTGCCGGATTGTGGGAGATCTTCATTCCCGGCCTAGTGCCGGGGGATCTTTATAAATACGAGATCATCGGCGCCTATGGCGAGGTTCTGCCGCTGAAGGCCGACCCGGTTTCCTTCCGCCAGGAACCGCCGCCCGCCACCGGATCGGTCGTGTCCGGCCTGCCGGATCACGACTGGCAGGATGCCGGATGGATGGCCGAACGCGCAGCCACGCCCCTGCTGAACCGGCCCGTGTCGATCTATGAGGTTCATCTGGGCAGTTGGCGGCGCGGCGCGAATGGCGAGGTTCTGGATTACGCCACGCTGGCCGATCTGCTGGTCGATTATGTCCGCGAGATGGGGTTCACCCATGTCGAATTGATGCCGGTGTCCGAACATCCCTTTACCGGCTCCTGGGGCTATCAGCCGATCGGCTTGTTCGCCCCCACCGCGCGCCATGGCAGCCCGGCCGATTTCGCCGGTTTCGTCGACCGCCTGCACGGCGCCGGAATTGGCGTGATCGTCGATTGGGTGCCCGCGCATTTTCCGGCGGATGAGCATGGGCTGGCCCGTTTCGACGGCACCGCCCTTTATGAACATGAAGATCCCCGGCTGGGCTTTCACCGCGACTGGAACACGCTGATCTATAATTTCGGGCGCAACGAGGTGGCGAACTTCCTGCGCGCCTCCGGCCTGTTCTGGCTGGAAGTCTATCACGTCGACGGGCTGCGCGTGGATGCGGTGGCCTCGATGCTGTATCTCGACTATTCACGCCAGCCCGGCGAATGGATCCCGAACCGCCATGGCGGGCGGGAAAATCTGGATGCCATCGACTTTCTGCGCGCCACCAATGCGTTGATCGGCGCGCGGGCACCCGGCGCCGCCACCCTGGCCGAAGAAAGCACCGCCTGGCCCGGCGTCAGCCGCCCGGTGGATCAGGGTGGGCTGGGCTTCGATTTCAAGTGGAACATGGGCTGGATGCACGATTCCCTGCATTATATCGCCCATGACCCGATCCATCGCCGCCATCACCACAGCGAGATGACCTTTTCAATGCACTATGCCTTTACCGAGAATTTCGTGCTGCCGATCAGCCATGACGAGGTGGTGCATGGCAAGGGATCGCTTCTGAACAAGATGCCGGGCGACCGCTGGCAAAAATTCGCGAACCTGCGCGCCTATCTTGGGTTCATGTGGACCCATCCGGGCAAGAAGCTGTTGTTCATGGGCTGCGAATTCGCGCAGGAACGCGAATGGAACCACGATACATCGCTGGACTGGCATCTGCTGGACGATGCGTCCCATGCGGGCGTGCAGACCCTGGTGCGCGATCTGAACCGCGCCTATCGCGACCTGCCGGCGCTACATCAACTTGACTGCGATCCGACCGGGTTCGAATGGGTCATCCCCGATGACGCGGAAAACAGCGTCTTCGCCTTTCTGCGCAAGGGGGCCGAGGGCGCGCCGGTTCTGATCCTGTGCAACCTGACCCCGGTGGTGCGCGACGCCTATCGGGTGGGCGTGCCGCTGGGCGGGAAATGGACGCAATACCTGAATACCGACGCGGCGGCCTATGGCGGATCGAATGTCGGGAACGGCGACGCGGTTCATGCGTTGGACGATGAAAGTCACGGGCTGCCCTTCACGCTGTCCCTGACCCTGCCACCGCTTGCCACCCTCATTTTCATACCGGAAAGCTGACCATGCCCAACAGCGATAACCTTCCCCTTGCCGGTTCCGATGTTCCCCTGGGCGCGCATTGGGACGGATCGGGGGTAAACTTTGCCCTGTTTTCGGCGAATGCGACCAAGGTGGAACTCTGTCTGTTCGACGAGCGCGGCCGGCGCGAAATCGACCGGATCGAATTGCCCGAATATCGCCACGAAGTCTGGCACGGCTATTTTCCCCGCATTCGACCCGGCCAGCTTTATGGCTATCGCGTTCACGGCCCCTATGCACCAGAGGCGGGCCACCGCTTCAACCCCAACAAGCTGCTGCTGGATCCCTATGCGCTGGCCCTGAATGGCGATCTGCGCTGGCACGACGCGCTGTTTGGCTATCGCGTCGGTCATGGCAAGGAAGACCTTTCCTTCGACAAGCGCGATTCAGCCTTTGTGATGCCCAAATGCGTGGTGATCGACACGGCCCATACCTGGGGCGATGATATCCGGCCGCAGACCCCCTGGGGGCGCAGCATCATCTATGAGGCGCATGTAAAGGGCATGACGGCGCGCCATTCCGGCCTGCGCGAACCGATCCGCGGCACGTTCGAGGGGCTGGCCAACCCGCGCACCATCGACCATCTGGTGAAGCTGGGCGTGACGGCGATCGAGCTGATGCCGTTGCAGGCCTTCTACGACGATCACTATCTGGTCGAGCGCGGGCTGACGAATTTCTGGGGCTATAACACGCTGGGCTTCTTTGCGCCGGCCCCGCGCTATCTGTCACCGAACGGTGGCATAAACGAGTTCAAGCTGATGGTCCGCCGTCTGCATCAGGCGGGGATCGAGGTCATCATGGATGTGGTCTATAACCACACCGCCGAAGGCAGTCACCTTGGCCCCACGCTCAGCTTTCGGGGTATCGACAATGCCAGCTATTATATCCTTGGCGATGATCCGCGATATTACTATGACACCACCGGCTGCGGCAATTCGCTGAACCTGCGTCATACCCGCGTTTTGCAGATGGTGATGGACAGCCTGCGGTATTGGGTCGAGGAATGCCATGTCGACGGGTTCCGCTTCGATCTGGCCACCACGCTGGGCCGCGAACGCGATGCCTTCGACATGCATGCCGTGTTTCTGGAAACCATGCGCCAGGACCCGGTTCTGTCCGGGGTCAAGCTGATCGCCGAACCCTGGGATACCGGAAACGACGGCTATCAACTGGGCAATTTCCCGCCCGGCTGGGCCGAATGGAATGACCGCTATCGCGACACCGCGCGCGCCTATTGGAAGGGCGATCCCGGGCAGTTGCCGGTGCTGGCCGACGGGCTGCTGGGATCATCGCAGCTTTTCGACAAGCGCGGGCGGCGGCCCTGGGCATCGGTCAATTTCATCACCGCCCATGACGGGTTCACGCTGATGGATCTGGTCAGCTATAACGACAAGCATAACGAGGCCAATGGCGAGGACAATCGCGACGGCCATTCGCATAACCTGTCCTGGAATTGCGGGGTCGAAGGCCCGACCGATGATCCCGCCATCATCGAGTTGCGCGAACGCCAGCGGCGCAACCTGATGGCCACGCTGCTGCTCAGCCAGGGCACGCCGATGATCCTGATGGGCGATGAACGCGGGCGCAGCCTGCTGGGCAACAACAACGCCTATTGCCAGGACACTGACATAAACTGGCTGGACTGGGAAAACGAAAACCCGCCCGATGTGGCGTTCGAGGACTTCGTGCACGCCCTGATCGCCTTTCGCAAAAAGCGGGCGGCGCTGTGGGACATGCCGTTCCTGCATGCGGACCCCGCGCCCCGCAATCCCGGATTTGCCTATTGGATCCGGCCGGACGGTGAAAAGATGACCCCCGAAGACTGGCAAAACGCCGAGGCGCGCGCGATCGGCCTGATGCTGTGCAGCCCGGATCAATGCGTGCTGATCCTGCTGAATGCCGCGCATGAACCCATCCATATGGCCCTGCCGCAAACCGAACAGGGAACGTTCCGCTGTGTCATCGACACCGCCGAAGGAACGCTCAGCGACAAGGGCCTGGATATCATCAAGGACGGCGCGGTCGAGCTGCGTGACCGCGCGATGCTGGTGTTGGAGACGGAATAGTGAGCTGCCAGACGACTGAATGGGGCGCCGTGCTGCGCGCCGACGGAGTTGCCCGCTTTCGCATCTGGGCGCCGGGCGAGGATCGGCTGGACCTGCGCCTGGGCGGAACCGATCATCCCATGCGCCGCAACGGGGCGGGATGGTTCGAGCTTGAGTTGCCCGCCGCCGCCGGAAGCGCCTATGCCTTTGTGCTGCCAGAGGGCGCGGTCGTGCCCGACCCCGCCGCGCGCGCGCAGATGGGGGATGTCCACGGGCCCTCGCGGCTGACCGATCCGAATGGTTATCGCTGGAGGCATCGTGGCTGGCGTGGACGGCCCTGGGAAGAAACGGTTCTGTATGAATTGCATATCGGCACCTTCACCAGCGAAGGCACCTTCGCCGCCGCCGCCGCGCGCCTGCCTGATTTGGCCGAATTGGGAATAACCGCGATAGAGCTGATGCCCGTCGCGCAATTCGCGGGCGATCGCGGCTGGGGCTATGACGGCGTGCTGCTTTACGCGCCCCACCCCGCCTATGGCACCCCCGATGACATGAAGGCCCTTGTCGATGCCGCGCATGGGCACGGGATGTCGGTTTTGCTGGACGTGGTCTATAACCATTTCGGGCCCGAGGGGAATTATCTGCCGCGCTATGCGCCGGATTTCTTTCACCCCGAGATCCACACCCCCTGGGGCGGCGCAATCGCCTATGAAAAAACGCCGGTGCGGCAGTTCTTCATCGACAACGCGCTTTACTGGCTGCGTGAATTTCATCTGGACGGGCTGCGTCTGGATGCGATCGACCATATCCATGATCCTGCCGATCCCGATATCCTGACCGATATCGCCACCCGTATCCGGGCCGAGATCACCGACCGGCCGATCCATCTGACAACCGAGGATGCGCGCAACATCACCACCCTGCATGAACGCGGCGAAGATGGCGCCGTGCCGCTTTACACCGCCGAATGGAATGATGACCTGCACAACGTCGCCCATGTCATCGCCACCGCCGAGGATGACGGCTATTACATCGATTATACCACCGATCACTGGGCGCTGATGGCGCGCGCGCTGGCCGAAGGTTTTGCCTTTCAGGGGCAGCATTCACAGCGTTTGGGCAAAGACCGCGGCCAGCCCTGTGCGCATCTGCCGCCCGCTGCCTTCGTCGATTTTCTGCAGAACCATGACCAGATCGGCAACCGCGCCTTTGGCGAGCGTCTGACTACGCTGGCTAATCACGATCTGCTGCGCAGCCTGATGGCGGTGCTGCTGCTGTCGCCGCATATCCCGCTGCTGTTCATGGGCGAGGAATATGGTGAAACCCGGCCGTTCTGCTTTTTCTGCGACTTTCATGACGAACTGGCCGATCTTGTCCGCGACGGACGGCGGCAAGAGTTTTCGCATTTCGCCGCTTTCGCCAGCCTGACAGACCTCAGCATGATCCCCGATCCCAACGCGCTTTCCACGTTCGAGGCGTCGCGGCTCGACTGGTCCAGGCGGCAGATGCCCGAAGGCGCCGAGGCAATTGCCTTCATGCGGGATATTCTGGCGCTGCGCCAAAAGCATGTCGTGCCCCATCTTGCCGGGACCGGCGCAAATGCCGGATCCATCCTGACCTGTGCCGATGGCGGTATCGCGGTCGACTGGACGCTCAACGGCGCGCGCCTGTCCTTGCGGGCCGCATTGTCCGACCATGCGCCCGCCCTGCCGCAGGCAGGCGGTCAAGCCATCTATACGCTTGGCGGGCCGTTTCCTGTCACCTTTCATCTGGAAAAGACGACATGACCGATCTTCGCGCCCTGGCCCGGCACCATGGCCTGACGACCGACTATCCCGATCTGGCCGACGATTTCCGTCAGGTGCCCGACTATACGCTATGTCAGATTCTGGAACGTCTGGGCGTGGACCCCGAGGGGCCGATCACCGGCGAACCCGCCCGTCAGGACATGGCCGTTCCGGGCGACGCCTTGTGTTTTGTGCCGGACTGGCTGGAAAACGCGCCCGCCTGGGGGATTTTCTGTCAGCTTTACGAACTGCGCTCGGCGCGCAATCACGGGATCGGCGATTTCCGCGATCTGGCTGATCTTGCGCGGGTTGCGGGTGCCGCCGGTGCGGATTTTCTGGGCGTCAGCCCGCTGCACGCGCTGTTTTCCGCCAACCCGGCGCAGTGCAGCCCCTATTCGCCGTCAAGCCGGCTGTTCCTGAACCCGGTCTATATCGCGCTGGACGATGTGCCCGGCTTCGATCCCGCCGATATCGCGCCGCCCGATGACGGCGACCTTGTCGATTATGAAACGGTCGTGCCGGCCAAACTGGCGGCCCTGCGCAAAACCTTTGCGCGCCTGTCGGACCTTCCCGCGGAATTTGACCATTTCTGTGCAAAGGGTGGCGTTGCCCTTGATCGCCACGCCCTGTTTGAATCCCTGTCCGCGCATATGGTGGCCGAGGGCCACGCAGCCGGTTGGATGACCTGGCCGGAAGCATTTCGCGACCCCGAAGGCGCCGAAGTCGCGGCCTTTGCCAAAGTCCACGGCGACGATCTGCGCTTTCACAAATGGCTGCAATGGATCGCGGCGGCGCAACTGAAAGCCGCAATGCAGGCCTGCCGGTCTTCGGGAATGCGCATCGGTCTTTATCTTGATGTTGCCGTCGGCGAGGCCCCCGATGGGTCAACCGCATGGTCCAGCCGCGATGTTCAGATGCCGGGGCTGTCGATCGGCGCACCGCCCGACATGTTTGCGGTCGACGGGCAGAACTGGGGGCTGTCCGCGCCCTCGCCCGCTGCGCTCAGGGCGCTGGACTTTGCCCCCTATCGCCAACTGATCGCCGCGCAGATGCGCCATGTCGGCGCCTTGCGCATTGATCACGCGATGGCGCTTTGGCAGCTTTTTCTGATCCCTCATGGCGAGTTGGCGTCGGCCGGGGCGCATCTGCGCTATCCGATGGCCGATCTGATCCGCGTTTGGGCCGACGAAAGCCGCAGGCATCGCGTGTTGATCGTGGGCGAAGATCTGGGGTTTGTCCCGGACGGATTTCGCGAGGCGATGCAGGCGGCAAATATCCTTTCCTATCGGATCCTCTATTTCGAACAGCATGATGGCGCGTTTCTGCCGCCGGATGACTATCCCAAAGAAGCCCTGGCATGCCTGTCCACCCATGATCTGCCGGTCCTCGAACGTTGGTGGACAGGCGATGATATCGCGCTTCGGCGCAGCCATGCGCTGGTCGGGGCCGAAGCGTCCGACGCCCAGCTTGCCGCCAGGGATCACGAAAAGCTGGCGCTGGCCCAGGCGATGATCGCAGCACGAGTGCTGGATCACCTGCCGCAACTGGACGAACCGCTGTCAGATGCGCTGCTGGTGGCAGCCTATCGGTTTCTGGCGCGCAGCCCTGCATTTCTGGTGGGTGTCCGCTTGGCCGATCTGGTCGGCCCGAAGGATCCGACCAACCTGCCGGGCACGGTTAATACCTATCCGAACTGGCGTCACCGCAGCCCCGTGCGCATCGAAGACATCGCCGCCGATCCGTGTTTCGCCGCCGTGGCGCAGGCCATGCGGCACGAGCGTCCGCGCCAGCCATGATCCCCCGCATCGCCACCTATCGGCTGCAATTCCGCAATGGCATGACCTTTGATCGCGCCGCCGGCATCGTGCCCTATCTGGCCGACCTGGGCGTCAGCCATCTTTACGCCTCGCCGATATTCGCGGCCACGGAGGGGTCCACCCACGGCTATGACATCACCGATTACAACCGGATCGACCCGGCGCTGGGCGGTCAGGCGGGCTTTCTGCGCCTGTCGGCGGCGTTGAAACAGGCCGGGCTTGGCCTGATGCTGGATATCGTGCCCAACCACATGTCGGCCTCGATGCAGAATCCGTGGTGGCGCGAGGTTGTGGAATGGGGCGCTGCGGCCCCTCATGCCCGGCATTTCGATATCGACTGGTCCGAGCGGCTGACGCTGCCCATGCTGGATTCCGATTTCGCAACCGTGCAGGAGACGGGAACCCTTGCCCTTGCCATCGACACCGAACACCGCGGTCTGGTGCTTTGCTGCGGCGACGTGCCTATCCCGCTGGCCCCCCCCAGCTATGACATGCTGGACGATCCCGCATTTGCGGCCCTGCGCGCGGCGGCGGCGGATGCCGATCCCGCAAGGCCGGATCGTTTCCACAAGGATATCGCGCCGCTTCTGACCGATGAAATCACTCCGGCACTGACAAGACTGTCGCAGGACCGCGATCATGTCGCCCGGTTGCACGATGCGCAGCCCTGGGTGCTGACGGACTGGCGCACCGCCAAACACCATCTCAGCTATCGCCGCTTTTTCGAGGTCACCGGCCTTGTGGGGACAAGGGTCGAAGACCCGCAGGTTTTTGACGATATCCATCGGCTGACGCTTGATCTGGTGCGCCAGGGCCATGTCGATGCCTTGCGGGTGGATCATGTCGACGGGTTGGCCGACCCCACCGCCTATCTGCACCGGCTGCGCGGTGCCGTCGGCGCGGATGTCTGGATCATCGTCGAAAAGATCACCGAAGGCGCGGAAACATTGCCTTCCGGCTGGCCGGTCGAAGGCACGACGGGATATGAATTCATCGCCGCGATGACCGACCTGTTCACCGACAATGCCGGTGCCGCGCGTCTGCAGACGGCCTATGCCAACCGCACCGGATCGGACCCGGCAGACCGACAGCGCGCCCGGATCAAGCGCGTCATAGTCACCCGCAATTTCGAAGGAGAACTGAACCGGCTTACCGATCTGCTGTGCCGGCATTCCGATGGTCATCCGGGCACGCTGCGCGATGCGTTGACCGCGCTGATCGTGGGGTTGCCGGTCTATCGGACCTATGGCGATGCGGCGGGATTCTGCGCCTCCGATGCCGCCCTGCTGCGCCAGACCGCCGAAACTGTCAGCGCCGATCCGCGCGCAATGGCCGAGGTGCTGCGCGTACTGTCCGATCCCGAAGCGGCGGAACTGCGCAGCCGGTTTCAGCAGTTGACCGGCCCGGCGATGGCCAAGGCCGTGGAAGACACCCTGTTCTATCGCCACAACGCGATGATGGCCCGAAACGAGGTCGGGGCCGATCCGGCCAGCCCGCCCGCCCATACCGATCAGGTGCATGCCGCCCTTGCCCGCCGCGGCCGGCAGGAGCCTTTCGGCCTGCTGGCCTCGGCCACGCATGACACCAAACGGGGCGAGGATGCCCGCGCCCGCCTTTGCGCCCTGTCGCATCTGCCCGAGAACTGGCTTGGCGGCATTGATGCGCTGGCCGCGATGGCCGCCAGCCCCGCGCCCGACGCCGATGTCGAATGGTTGATCCTGCAATCGCTCTGCGCGATCTGGCCCCTTGATGATGCGCTTGACGACGGCGCGCTTGGCGCCCTCAAGCAGCGGTTCAGCGCCTATCTGACCAAGGCCCTGCGCGAGGCGAACCGGCAGACGGACTGGGCCGAACAGGACGAATTATATGAACAGGCCGCAATGAACCACGCCATGTCGCTGTTGGACAATCCAGCATTTCGCAGCGGGTTCAGCGTGCTATTGTCGCCCATTGCCGCGTTGGGCAATCACATCAGCCTGGCGCAGACGCTGATAAAACTGACCGCGCCGGGTATCCCGGATATCTATCAGGGCAGTGAATTCGCCGATTTCAGCCTTGTCGACCCTGACAACCGCCGCCCGGTGGATTTCGAGAACCTGGCCAGACAGTCAAGGATTGCCCATCCCGACCGACGCGCCATGCCCGAGAGAAAGATTGAATTGATTCAAAAGGTTCTTGCTGACAGGCGCAGCAATCCGGCCCTTTATGCCCTTGGCAACTACACCGCCGTTCCCATCTCGGGCGGGGACAGCAACCTGTTCGCCTTTCTGCGCAGCTATCATGACATATACCTGCTGGTCGTCCTGCGTCTTGCCCCAACGCCGACATATGGCGCACAAAACGCGATATTGCACCCTCCCGCCCATTTGCCGCTGCTCGTCGAGATGATGACGGGCAAACCGCTGACAGGAACCGCCGTGCCGGTTGACCGCCTTCTGGGCGCCGATGAAATGGCAATTTTCCACAGCCCGCGCCACTGAACATGTGCCTCGCGCGACAGCCGTCACTTTGGGCTTGCCGCGTATCCATGACGCCAGGCGAAACATACACCAAGATCGACCGTTGAAATGGCGCACCCGAGAGGATTCGAACCTCTGGCCTCTGCCTTCGGAGGGCAGCGCTCTATCCAGCTGAGCTACGGGTGCGTGCGCCGCTGCTATAGGGCATATGCCGCTGTCCCGCAACGCCATATTCTTCGTCCGCGCACGCTAGCCCATCGTGGGGATAACAAAAGCCTGATCGCCGATATCGCCATCGGGCCAGCGTTCGGTCACGGTCTTGATTCTGGTCCAGAACCGCACACCGTCGGGACCGTGCTGATTGGTATCGCCAAAGGCAGAGCGTTTCCAGCCGCCAAAACTGTGATAGGACACCGGCACAGGGATCGGCACATTGATCCCCACCATGCCGACATCGACACGGGCGGCGAATTCACGCGCCGCGCGCCCCGAGCGGGTAAAGATTGCAACGCCGTTGCCATATTGATGCGCAGTGGCCAGATGGGTCGCCTGTGCCAGGGTTTCGGCCCGCACGACCTGCAGGACAGGGCCGAAAATTTCATCGCGGTATGATTGCATGTCGGGGGTGACATGATCGAACAGGCTGGGCCCGATGAAGAACCCGTTCTCGTGGCCCTGCAATTCCAGGCCACGCCCGTCCACCACCAGTTCAGCACCCTCGTCAACGCCCATCTGGACATAGCGTGCGATCCGGTCGCGATGCGCGGCCGACACGACCGGGCCGAACTGGGCCTGCGCATCGGTCGATATCCCGACCTTGAGCCCGGCGATTGCATCCTGCATCCGCGCGACGAATTCATCGGCGGTGTTCTTGCCGACCGGCACCGCCACCGGCAGCGCCATGCAGCGTTCGCCCGCCGATCCGAAGGCCGCGCCGACGATATCGCGCACCACCTGATCCATATCCGCATCGGGCAGGATGATGCCGTGGTTCTTGGCCCCGCCCATCGCCTGCACGCGCTTTCCATGCGCGGCCCCGGTGGCATAGACATATTGCGCGATATCGGATGAACCCACGAAAGACACCGCCTTGATATCGGGGTGATGCAGGATCGCATCCACCGCCACCTTGTCGCCGTTCACCACATTGAACACCCCCGCCGGTGCGCCGGCCTGCAGCATCAGTTCGGCCAGCCGCAATGGCACCGAGGGCGTCTTTTCGGAAGGTTTCAGAATGAACGTATTGCCACAGGCAATGGCCACAGCCGCCATCCAGCACGGGATCATCGCCGGAAAGTTGAACGGCGTGATCCCGGCGCATACCCCCAGCGGCTGGCGCATCGAATAGACATCTATGCCGGGGCCGGCGTTTTCGGTGAATTCACCTTTTTGCAGATGCGGGATTCCGGCGGCAAATTCCACGACATCAAGGCCGCGCTGGATGTCACCACGTGAATCGGCGATCACCTTGCCATGTTCAGATGATAAGAGCGCGGCCAGATCGTCCATGTTCGCCTCGACCAGGCGCTTGAATTCGAACATCACCCGCGCCCGCCGCTGGGGGTTCTGGGCGGCCCAGGCGGGAAAGGCGGCACGCGCCGCAGCTACGGCGGTGGCAATCTCGGATATATCGGCCAGCGGCACCTGCCCCTGAACGGCGCCGGTATTAGGGTCGAACAGATCGCCAAAACGGCCCGATGTGCCGGAAACATTCTGCCCGTCAATGAAATGGTTCAGCCTGCGCATGACGCCCCCCTATGCCGATCTGATTTCCTTATCGGGCGAAAGACCATTGCGCGCAACGCTGATGGCCGGGCCGTCAGGCGAACAGATCGTGGCACAGCTCCAGCGCGTCGATCAAGGCATCCACCTCGGCCTGCGTATTATACAGGCCGAATGATGCGCGACAGGTGGCGTTCACCCCCAGAAAATCCATCAACGGCCCCGTGCAATGCTGGCCGGCCCGCACCGCAATGCCGCGCTTGTCCAGCACGGTGGACAGATCATGCGGATGCGCTCCGCCCTGCATGGTGAACGAGAATATCCCGCCCCGCCCCGGCGCGTTTCCCTGCACATTCAACCAGTTCAGCCCGGCCAGGCGGTCGCTGGCATAGCTGGTCAGAGCGGCCTCATGTGCCGCGATATTGTCCATTCCCAGCGCAGTGATGAACTCCAGCGCCACGCCCAACCCGATCTGCTGCACGATGCCTGGCGTGCCAGCCTCGAACTTCATCGGCGGATCGTTATAGAGGATATGATCGCGATGAACCTCGCGGATCATGTCGCCGCCGCCGTGGAAGGGGCGCATCTGGGCCATTCGGTCCTTGCGGATATGAATCGCGCCCGATCCCGAGGGGCCATACAGCTTGTGCCCGGTCACCACATAGAAATCGGCGCCGATCGCATCGACATTGACCGGCATATGCACTGCCGCCTGACTGCCATCCAGCAACACGGCAATACCACGCGCCCGCGCGGCATCCACAATCGGTTGCACATCCACGATCGTGCCCATCACGTTCGACATATGCGTCAGAGCCACCAGTTTTGTGTGCGGCCCCATCGCATCAATCACCGCCTGCGGGTCAAGACTGCCATCCGCGGCCAGATCGACCCATTTGAGAACGGCCCCCTGCCGTTCGCGCAGGAAATGCCATGGAACGATGTTCGCGTGATGCTCCATCACGCTCAGAACCACCTCGTCGCCGGGGGCAAACAGCGGCATGGCCCAGCCATAGGCGACAAGGTTGATGCCTTCGGTGGCACCGCTGGTAAACACGATCTCATCCTCATCGGCCGCCCCCAGAAAGCGGGCAATGGTGCCGCGCACGGCTTCGTATTTTTCGGTGGCCAGGTTGGAAAGGTAGTGCAGGCCTCTGTGAACATTCGCGTATTCCTGCGAATAGGCCCGCGTGATCGCATCAATCACCACCTGCGGCTTTTGCGGCGATGACGCATTGTCCAGATAGACCAGCGGGCGGTCGTTCACCTGCCGCGACAGGATCGGAAAGGCTGATCGAACGGCGTTCACATCATACATCGGACACCCCCGCGGGCAGGCCAACTCCGATCAGCGCCAACACGACGAACATCGCGAAGGCCAGCACAAAGGCCATGACAATGATCACCAGAAATACCGGCAACAGCGATTTGAACCCGTGCAGCGCCGCCACGAAATTGGTCAGCAACCAGGTTGACGCGATCACCGCAACGATACCCAACAGTTCGGCAAAAGGCGGGGACAGCACCAGTGCGACAACCTGAACGGCCTGAAACATCAGCATCAGGATCTGCAGCCAGATCGTGATCTTCAGCGCGCCATCCAGATCGCCCGACCCGCCCATCGCCCGCCCGACCCGATAGACGATGAACACCATCGCGACGGTCAGCGCCCCCACGATCAGCGCCAGAACGATCGGCCCCGTCTGCATGACCGGCATGTCCTGTCCTTCGGGCAGGGGCGCCAGCGCGTTGGTCAGATAGGTCAACAGCAAGGACGCAATGACCACCAGCCCCAGCATCTGCCACAGCGCGTTGCGCGGCGCGTCAATCGCCAGAATGGCCTTCGCGCCCTGCCTTGGGCTGCGCAGGGTCAGACCCGCCAGGGATAGAATGGATGCCAGCGCGGTGTTCATTCGCCAACCTTTCGTGCGGCCTGCGCCCCAAAACCTTCGGCCTCGGCCAATCCGGCCAGCCAGACATACATAAAGGCCAGCACAGCCAGAAGCGCCACCAGAAATTGTCCGCCGCCCTGCCCCGCGAAACCCGCAACCAGGCCATTCAGCAGCCATAGCGGCCCCGCCGCCACCACCGCCCAGAACAGGGCCATACGTGCGCCGAAATACCGCCCCTGCCCGCCGAAAAGCCGGGCCACCAGATGCGACACCGCCGCCAGCCCATACATCAGCAACGGCATAAGCATCAACAGCGCCACGGCCGCCCCCGTGATACGCGCGCCCAGCGGGATGTCGGGCTGAAGATATGCCGCCCTGGCATGAATCGGCCATTGCGAAACGAACAACAGGCCACAGCCCAGCATCACCGTGCCGATGGCCTGCACCTCATCGCCACCAGCGATGCGCGCGCGCAGAACCGCGCGCGGGGCCACATAACTGCGGGCGATATCTGCGATCAGCCCCATTCAGCGCCGCCGATCCAGCCAGGCCTTCAGGCGGTCGCGAATCTCGTCGGCGATCTTGTCATCGGTCACTTCCTCGATGGCTTCGGCCAGAAACGCCTGAACCAGCATATCCGTGGCTTCCCGCCGGGGCACGCCGCGCGCGCGCAGATAGAACAGCGCCTCGTCATCAATCGCGCCCGTTGTCGACCCGTGCGAACATAAAACGTCATCGGCATAGATTTCCAGTTCGGGCTTGGCCAGGAACTGCGCATCGTCATCCAGCAACAGCGCCTGGGCGATCTGGAAACCGTCGGTTTTCTGGGCGGCCTGCTGAACCAGGATCTTGCCCTGAAACACACCCGTGGCCCCGTTGCGCAGCACCTTCTTGAACACCTGGCGGCTTTCGCAATCGGGGGCCGAATGGGTGATGAACACCGTATCGTCCTGATGAAAATCGCCATCCCCCAGCGCCGCCCCGGCGATATGTGCCGAGGCATCGGGACCATCCAGGTCGATCACCGCCTCGTTGCGGGTCAACGCGCCATTCGCCGTCAGTGTGAACGACCGCAGATGGCTGCCCGTTCCCAGCCGCGCGAACAGATGCGTCACCGCGCGACGCTGGCGATCGCGCCCCTGCATCCGAATGTGATGCAGCGTTGCACCGTCACCTATTTCGACCTCGGTGACCTTGTTCAGACGTGCCGCAGCGGGACCATTTTCAAGAAGGGTCAGCTCTGCACCGGGTTCCAACTTTATGCAATGTCTTAGAATTACATCCGAACTAACTGATTTTCTTTTATAAATAATGCTGATTGGCCTGGAGACCGGCCGTGTCACCCGGATCAGGATACCGTCGGTTGCACAGGCGGTGTTCAGTGCCGCCAAGGGGCGCGCCACTGGTTTGTGACCGCGCCCTTCCAGCACGCCGTAGATATCGCGCGCCCAGTGGATATCGGTCTGGCGCACATCATCCAGGCGGTCGATCTCGACCCCTTCAAGCGTCAGATCGTCGGAACTTTGCGCATCGAAAACCCCATCGACAAAGACGATCTTAAGCCGCTCGATCGGGGTGAAGACCGGCACCTCGTCAGCAGGCCCCAGATCTGCGTCAGGCGCCTGAGCGGCATTCAGCGTTGCCGGATCCGTATAGCGCCAGTATTCATCACGACGATGCGGAATTCCCATGGCGCGCAGCCGGTCCAGCGCATCACGCTGCGCGGCATCCAGCCACAGCCCGGACGTTGGCACCGCCATGGACGCGATGCGATCCGCGGTCGCGTCAGCCTTGTGCGAAGCAGCAACCGCCATCACGCCACCTCGGCCAGAATATCGCCATAGCCATTCTGCTCGACCTCAAGCGCCAGTTCCGGCCCGCCTGTCTTGACGATGCGCCCATCGGCCATGATATGCACGACATCAGGTTTGATATGATCCAGAAGCCTTTGATAATGCGTGATAACCAGAAATCCGCGCCCGGCATCGCGCAGCGCGTTAACGCCCTCGGACACCAGTTTCATCGCATCAACATCCAGCCCGCTGTCGGTTTCGTCCAGAATGCACATGCTGGGTTCCAGCATGGCCATCTGCAAGATCTCATTGCGCTTCTTCTCGCCGCCGGAAAAGCCGGTATTGACGGGGCGTTTCAGCATCTCGGCGTCGATCTTCAGCGATTTCGCCTTTTCCCGCACGGTTTTCAAAAATTCGGCCGCCGACATTTCATCCTGCCCGCGCGCCTTGCGCTGCGCGTTCACGGCGGTGCGCAGAAAGGTCATGTTGCCCACGCCCGGAATTTCCACCGGATATTGAAACGCCAGAAACAGCCCCGCCGCGGCGCGTTCTTCGGGTTCCATCGCCAACAGGTCTTCGCCGTCCAGTGTGGCCGATCCTTCGGTCACCTCATAGCCGCCCTTGCCCGCAAGAACATAGGACAGCGTCGATTTGCCAGACCCGTTCGGGCCCATGATCGCATGCACCTTGCCCGGCTCGACCGTCAGCGTCAGACCCTTGAGGATAACCTTGTCCTCTTCTTCAAGCTTGACGTGCAGATTATTGATTTCCAGCATTATTTTTCCTTCAGGATATGGTGACGGCCGTGCCCGAGGCAGACACCATCAGCATATTGTTGATCACTTCATAATCCAGATCGACGCCGACCACGGCATTGCCGCCCAGGGCACGCGCCCGCTGTTCCAGCTCGCGCAGCGCCGTTTCTCGCGCCTCGCCCAGCGATTTTTCATAGGCGCCGGACCGCCCGCCGATGATATCGGTGATGCCCGCGAACAGGTCACGAAAGACGTTGGCGCCCAGAATGGCCTCACCTACCACAACGCCGTGATAGGCGGTGATGGCGTGGCCTTCGATGGATGGTGTGGTGGTGACGATCATGACAGTCTCCTAGTCTTCATCGCCCCAACGCCAGTTGGCGTCGGTCCTGCGATACACAACGATTAAAAAAGTACCGGTCAAAGCTGCGACTGATACAAAGAAAACAGTGATTTGCGCACCAATGCTGAACCCGGCTTTTTCGCCAATTTCGAATACTGCCATCCCCAACCCCGACACCAACAGGCAAAAGCCCAGTGTCAGCGTCCAGCCCTGCCAAGTTACCGGGGTTGGGCCGGTGCCATGGCGTTTGGGGGCGAACCAGAACCTAGCCATCACCCCACACTTCCTTCCAGACTGATGGCAACCAGTTGCTGCGCCTCCATGGCAAACTCCATCGGCAGGGCCTGCAGCACCTCTTTGCAGAACCCGTTGACGACCAGCGCCACGGCCTCTTCCTCATCCATGCCGCGTGATCGGCAGTAAAACAGCTGATCGTCGTCAACCTTGGATGTGGTCGCCTCGTGCTCGACGCGGCTGCTGTTATTCTTGACCTCGATATAGGGCACCGTATGGGCCCCGCATCTGTCGCCGATCAGCAGGCTGTCGCATTGGGTATAGTTGCGGCTGCCGGTCGCCTTCTTGTGCATCGACACCAGCCCGCGATAGGTGTTCTGGGCCTTTCCGGCAGAAATTCCTTTGGAAACAATGCGTGACCGGGTGTTCTTGCCAAGATGGATCATCTTGGTGCCGGTATCGGCCTGCTGCATGTTATTGGTGATGGCGATGGAATAGAACTCGCCCTGGCTGGCCTCGCCGCGCAGGATGCAACTGGGATATTTCCACGTCACCGCCGACCCGGTTTCCACCTGCGTCCACATCACCTTGGCCCGGTCGCCGCGGCAATCGGCCCGCTTGGTGACGAAGTTATAGATACCGCCGCGCCCCTCTTCATCGCCCGGATACCAGTTCTGGACGGTAGAATATTTCACCTCGGCATCGTCCAGAATGACAATCTCGACCACCGCGGCATGCAACTGGGCTGTATCGCGCTTGGGCGCGGTGCAGCCTTCCAGATAGCTGACATAAGACCCCTTGTCGGCAATGATCAGCGTGCGTTCGAACTGGCCGGTATTTTCGGCATTGATCCGGAAATAGGTCGACAGCTCCATCGGGCAGCGCACACCTTCGGGGATGTAAACGAATGACCCGTCGGAAAACACCGCCGAATTCAGCGTGGCATAAAAATTATCCGATTGCGGCACGACCGACCCCAGATATTTCTGGACCAGTTCAGGATATTTCTGAACCGCCTCGGAGATCGGGCAAAAGATCACGCCGGCCTTGGCCAGTTCCTTCTGAAAGGTGGTGCCTACGGATACGGAATCAAATACCGCATCCACCGCAACCTTGCCGCGCGCGGGCGCGTCTTCGGCGCCTTCGACACCGGCCAGAATCATCTGTTCACGCAGCGGAATGCCCAGCTTTTCATAGGTCGCAAGCAGCTTCGGATCAACCTCGTCCAGCGATTTTGGCTTGTCGGCCATGCTTTTGGGGCGGGCATAGTAATACTGATCCTGAAAGTCGATCTCGGGATAATGCACCATCGCCCATTTCGGCTCGACCATCTGCTGCCAGCGCGCAAAGGCCGCCAGCCGCCAGTCGGTCATCCATTGCGGCTCATTATTCTTGGATGAAATCAGCCGCACGATATCTTCGGACAGGCCCTTGGGGGCATAATCCATCTCGATCTCGGTATTCCAGCCATGCTTGTATTTGCCAGCCATGGCACGCACGGTATCGACCGTTTCACGGTCAACGCCTTCGCGGATATCTGTGTCCAGTCTGGTCATCGTCGGCCTTCCCTTCTCACGCCGCGCGGGCGCGGAATTTGGCATGTTGCGCGGTCCAGGCCCGCGCGAATGCGTCAATGTTGTCTTGTGTCGTTTGCGGGCCCAGCGATACGCGTATGGCGCTGGCCGCCGCAATTTCATCGAATCCCATGGCGCGCAACACCGGGCTGGCACGCAGCTTGCCGCTGGAACAGGCCGATCCGGCGGATATCGCGAACCCGGCCAGATCCATCTGCATCACCTGCGTTTCACCCTTCCAGCCCGGCGTCAGGATGCACGATGTGTTGGGCAGGCGCGGCGCGTCCTTGCCTATGAAAATAGTGTCTTTGCCCGCATCTGCAATGGTGCCTTCCAGCCGATCGCGCAAGGCCGCTACCCGCTCCCACACACCCTCCGACAGATCGCGCGCCGCCGACTTCGCCGCCGCGCCAAACCCGGCAATGCCGATCACGTTCTCGGTGCCGGCGCGCCGGCCCATTTCCTGCCCGCCGCCCCGGATCTGCGCCGCCAGATCGGTGCCGCGCCGCAGGATCAGCGCGCCAACCCCCTTGGGCCCGCCGATCTTATGCGCCGAGGCCAGCGCCATCCGCGCCCCCGACCAGTTGAACGCGACCGGCAGCTTGCCAAAGCCCTGCACCATATCCGATACCGCCAGCCCTTCAGGCAAATCCTGCACCACGCCGGTTTCGGAATTGGCCAGTTGCAGCACGCTGCCCGCCGGATCCGTCACCGTCACCCGGCCTTGCGCATCCACCGCCAGATCACCGCTTACCCAGGCGCGCACCGCGTCATGCTCGATCAACGCGCCGCGCAGCCCCCGCCCGGCCAGCGCCAGCGCCGCCGCCTCGGTCGCACCCGATGTGAACACCACATCCGCACCCTCTGCACCGAAGGCCGCCGCCACCTGACCGCGCGCGCGCTCAATAATCGCCCGGGCCGCGCGCCCTTCGGCATGCACGCTGGACGGATTACCCAGAACGTCCATCGCCGCACCCATCGCCGCCCGCGCCTCGGGGCGCAGCGGGGCCGTCGCGTTCCAGTCCAGATAGACCCGGTTCACAGCCCGCCCTCATCTTCTTGGCACAAATACTCGCGCCGCAGGCCCGGCGCGCCATCAGGCGCGCCCAACCCGATTTTTGCCATTTGCGGCATCATGACATCACGCCGGATCTTCATCGACCACCTCGAACAGGTTTGGCACCGCCGGGCATGGGGTCAACTCATTGCCGACGATATCCGACAGCCGGGTCTGATGCAGAAACACATAGACATGCGCCGACAGACCTTCCCACAACCGGTTGGTCAGCGATTGCGCCCGTGTGCCCGACAACCCGCCCGACGCCCCGGCCCCGGTATGCATGGCGCTGACGGTTTCATCGACCGCGGCCAGAATATCGACAACCCGGATATCTGACGTCGCCCGCGCCAGCCGGTATCCGCCGCCCGGCCCGCGCACCGATTCCACCAGCCCGCCCCGGCGCAGCTTGACGAACAACTGCTCCAGATAGGGCAGCGATACGTTCTGCCGCTTCGCGATTTCGGCCAGCGTTGTCAGCCCATCCCCCGGCTGCAACGCCATATCGGCCAGCGCAACCATCGCATAACGTCCTTTGGTGCTCAGTTTCATGGGCGAACCCCGGCAAATGGTTGACTGCAAGCGGAAGGGTGACTAACTCCTATCCACCTGAACGGGAACAGATCCCGGATTTAGAATTGTTCTAGGTTGGTTGATGGAATTCGTCAAGAATTCAATCTGCCGCCCGCAAAGTGAAGAGACATATATGCCCGAGGTCATCTTTCCCGGCCCCGAAGGACGGCTCGAGGGCCGCTATCATCCGCAAAAGCAAAAAGACGCCCCCATCGCGATCATCCTGCACCCGCATCCGCAATTTGGCGGCACGATGAACAACAAGGTCGTCTATAACCTGCATTACACGTTCTACAACATGGGCTTTACCGTGCTGCGGTTCAATTTCCGCGGCGTCGGGCGCAGCCAGGGCGAATATGATCAGGGCATCGGCGAATTGTCCGATGCGGCCTCGGCGCTGGATTATCTGCAATCCATGAACCAGAACGCCAAGCATTGCTGGGTGGCGGGGTTCAGCTTTGGCGCCTGGATCGGCATGCAGCTTCTGATGCGGCGACCGGAAATCTCGGGCTTCATCTCGGTCAGCCCGCCCGCCAACATGTATGACTTTTCCTTCCTTGCCCCCTGCCCGTCTTCGGGCCTGGTGATCAACGGCACCGCCGATCGCGTGGCCCCACCCGCCGATACCCGCAGCCTGGTCAGCAAGCTGCATGAACAAAAGGGCATCACCATCACCCATCAAGAGGTCGAAGGCGCAGGGCATTTCTTCGAGGATCATCACATGGAAACCCTGGTGGACAGCGTCGATGCCTATGTCCGTCGACGGTTGACCGAAACGTCGCGTTAAGGGGGGCGGCATGGGCGTTGTCGAAGATCTGGCCGACAAACTGGCCTTTGATACCATCGCCGCGGCCAAGGAACTGGGCGATGATCGTTTGATCGACGATGTGTCAAAGGTTCTTGAGGCCACGTCGTCGACCACGCAAGAGGCCTTCATGACCGCCATTCGCGTGCGCCTGGCCGAAGAACGCGGCCGCAAATTCCTGGAAGACCGCCTGGCCCGGGGCCGCGCCGCCCGCGACAAGGGGTAACTGCGCCACCGTGCGGGCGGTAATCTGTCGCGCGGCTATGTATACCTTTGCATACCACTTTCACAGCGCGCCAGATTGCGCTATGACGCGGCAAGACGATTCAATCACATCAAAGGGCGCGCCGCATGACCAAGATCAAAGTCGAAAACCCCGTTGTCGAACTGGACGGCGATGAAATGACCCGGATCATCTGGGATTTCATCAAGAAAAAGCTGATCCTGCCCTATCTGGATATCGACCTGAAATATTACGATCTGGCCGTCGAGGTGCGCGACGAAACCGATGACCAGATCACCATCGATGCCGCCCATGCCATCCAGAAATACGGCGTCGGCGTCAAATGCGCCACCATAACCCCCGACGAGCAGCGCGTCGAGGAATTTGGCCTGAAACAGATGTGGCGCAGCCCCAACGGCACGATCCGCAACATTCTGGGCGGCGTGATCTTCCGCGAACCGATTATCTGTTCCAACGTGCCGCGCCTGGTGCCCGGCTGGACCCAGCCGATCGTCGTTGGCCGCCACGCCTTTGGTGATCAGTATCGCGCCACCGATTTCCGTTTCCCCGGCAAGGGCAAGCTGACGATCAAATTCGTCGGCGAAGACGGTGCGGTGATCGAAAAAGAGGTGTTCGACGCGCCCAGTTCCGGCGTCACCATGGCGATGTACAACCTGGACGATTCCATCCGCGATTTTGCCCGCGCCAGCATGAATTACGGCCTGGTCAAGGGCTGGCCGGTATATCTTTCGACCAAGAACACGATCCTGAAAGCCTATGACGGTCGGTTCAAGGACCTGTTCCAGGAGGTGTTCGACGCCGAATTCGCCGACAAGTTCAAGAAGGCCGGCATCACCTATGAACACCGCCTGATCGACGACATGGTGGCCTGCGCGATGAAATGGTCGGGCGGCTATGTCTGGGCCTGCAAGAACTATGACGGCGACGTTCAGTCCGATACCGTGGCGCAGGGCTTCGGCTCGCTTGGCCTGATGACATCGGTCCTGATGACACCGGACGGAAAAACGGTCGAGGCCGAGGCCGCCCATGGCACCGTCACCCGCCATTATCGCCAGCATCAGGCGGGCAAGGAAACCTCGACCAACTCGATCGCGTCGATCTTTGCCTGGACCGGCGGGCTGAAACATCGCGCCAAGCTGGACGATAACGCGCCCCTGCTGAAATTTGCGCAGACGCTGGAAAAGGTCACCGTTGATGCCGTCGAAGACGGGTTCATGACCAAGGATCTGGCGCTGCTGGTCGGCCCCGATCAGAAATGGCTGTCAACCATGGGCTATCTGGAAAAGGTCGATGAATATCTGAACAAGGCGCTGGCTGGCTGATACGACCAGGCCGAGAACAGGAAAAGCCGGGCCCGTCGCCCGGCTTTTTCCGTTTTGTGGTTGCGTCCGGCCCACGCGCCGCCAATCATGGCCCGCGATAACGGAGGAGCAACCATGACCATCACCCTGTCACCACTGGTGCATATCGAAATCGTCGTGCATGACGCCGATGCCGCCTATGAATTTCTGGCCCGCGTCTTTGGTGCCGAACGGGTCGAGAAAGAATTTTCCGACCATCTGGAAGGCTTTGGCACGATGAAAAAGATCGTCCATGTCAATCTGGGCGGCACGATCCTGCAATTCATCGAACCGGGCGATTACAAGACCTGGGGCAAGCAGTTGAAAGACTGCGGACCCAGCGTGCACAACATCACCTTTCAGGTGCCAAATGTGCAGCAGGCGCTGGATGCCTGCCTGGCCGAAGGGGCCAAGCCGCATACCCTGATCCCGATTGATCTGAAAAAACTGCTGGGCCCCGATACGCCCACGCCCACCGAACCCAATGTCTGTATCGTCGACACGATGGACAAGCTGGGGTTCCGCCTGGAACTGTTCCACCGGCCCGGCGATGCGCCCGCTGCGGCCCTGGGTTAGCTGCGGCCAAAAAGACACTTGTCTGCCGGGCAAATGCTGTGCGGGCGCGGGCCTGTCGCCCATCAAACAGACAAACCGCGCGCCGCCACATGTGCTGGCCGCGCCCCCGCATCAAAAGGGTTGGACGAATCCCATCCACCCGCGCGATCGTGAAACATGCAGTTTCTTGGCACCCCACCCGCAGGCCAGCATTCGCGCTTCGAGGATGCGCAGGGCCTGTTGGTGGGCACGGCCCTGACGGCGCTGGGGGTGCATCTTTTGCGCAGCGCCGATCTGATGACGGGGCAGATCGCGGGTCTGTCACTGGTGCTGGCGCAGGCCAGCGGGCTTGGCTTCGGGATGTGGTTCTTTGCACTGAACCTGCCCTTCTATTGGCTGGCCTGGCAGCGAATGGGGCCAGTCTTTGCCGTGAAAAGCTTTGTCTGCGTGGCCATGCTGTCGCTTCTGGTCGAGGCGCTGCAGGTGCTTGCCCCCTTTGGCGCGCTCAATACGCCGGTCGCGGCCCTTCTGGCCGGTGCCTGCGCCGGCACCGGGTTGCTGGTGCTGTTTCGCCACGGTGCCAGTCTGGGCGGAGTCGGCATTGTGGGGCTGTATCTGCAGGACCGCTATGGGTTCAAGGCGGGCTGGTCGCAGCTGATCTTTGATTTCGTCGTCTTCGGAATGGCCTTTTTTCTGTTTCCGCCGCTCAATGTCGTTTATTCCCTGCTGGGCGCAGTGGTTCTGAACGTGGTAATTGCCACGAACCATCGCCGCGATCGCTATATCGCCCAGTAGAGAGTTCCCATGCCGTTGCATTATATTTACCTCATCGTCGCGGTCGTCGCCGAAACCATCGGCACAACCGCCCTGCCCGCCACCCAGCAATTCACCCGTTTCTGGCCTTCGGCCATCGTGGTGGTGGGGTATGGCCTTGCCTTCTATTTCCTGACGCTGGTGCTGAAATTCATGCAGGTCGGTGTGGTCTATGCCCTGTGGTCGGGGCTCGGGATCGTGCTGATAACCCTTATGGGCTGGTTGATCTATGACCAGCGCATCAATCTGGCCACGGCGCTTGGCATGGGGCTTATCGTGGCGGGCATCGCGGTGATCCACCTGTTTGGCGAGGCATCAACGCAATAGCGGGAAATGCCGCGTTTCCCTCTGGCCTTTTGCGGTCGCAGCATGTATCGGGTCGCCAACTTCCTTTTCTCAGTCAGGCAGACCTATGGACCTTCGCAATATTGCGATCATCGCCCACGTTGACCACGGCAAGACCACTTTGGTGGACGAGCTGCTGAAACAATCGGGCACCTACCGCGAAAATCAGGCCACCACCGAACGCGCGATGGACAGCAATGATCTGGAGCGCGAGCGCGGCATCACGATTCTGGCCAAGGCGACCTCGGTCGAATGGCGCGGCATGCGCATCAATATCGTCGACACCCCCGGCCATGCCGATTTCGGCGGCGAGGTCGAGCGCATCCTGTCGATGGTCGATGGCGTGGTGCTGCTGGTCGATGCCGCCGAAGGCCCGATGCCGCAGACCAAATTCGTCACCGCCAAGGCGCTGCGCCTGGGCCTGCGTCCCATCGTGGTGCTGAACAAGGTCGACAAGCCCGATGCCGAGCCCGACCGCGCCCTGGATGAGGTGTTCGACCTGTTCGCCAATCTGGGCGCCGATGACGAACAGCTTGATTTCCCGCATCTTTATGCCTCGGGCCGGTCCGGCTGGGCCGACGAGACGCTGGACGGGCCGCGCAAGAACCTGGATGCGCTGTTTGAAATGGTCGTACGCCATGTGCCCGCGCCCAAGCAATTGGCCGACCGCGACCAGCCCTTTCGGATGCTGGCCACAACCCTTGGCGCCGATCCGTTCATCGGCCGCATCCTGACCGGCCGCGTCGAAAGCGGCACGCTGAAGGTCGGCGAAACCGTCAAGGCGCTGTCGCGTGACGGATCGCTGGTTGAAAATTTCCGGGTCACGAAGATTCTGGCCTTCCGCGGGTTGTCGCAACAACCGATCGACTTGGCCGAGGCGGGCGATATCGTGTCGCTGGCCGGCATGGTCAAGGCGACCGTCGCCGATACGATCTGCGCGCCCTCGGTGAGCGAGGCGATTCCGGCCCAGCCGATTGATCCGCCCACCATCACCGTGACCTTTGGCATCAATGACAGCCCGCTGGCGGGCCGGGACGGCAAGAAGGTGCAAAGCCGCGTCATCCGTGACCGGCTGATGAAAGAGGCCGAATCGAACGTGGCGATCAAGGTCACCGACGCCCCCAGCGGCGATGCGTTCGAGGTTGCGGGCCGCGGCGAATTGCAGATGGGCGTTCTGATCGAGAACATGCGCCGCGAAGGGTTCGAGTTGTCGATCTCACGCCCGCAAGTCCTGTTTCGCGAAGAAAACGGCGTGAAGCTGGAGCCGATCGAGGAAGTGACGATCGACGTCGATGACGACTATTCCGGCGTGGTGATTGAAAAGATCACCGGTGCACGCAAGGGTGAACTGGTCGAGATGAAACCGGCCGGCGCAGGTAAGACCCGCATCATCGCCCACGTGCCGTCGCGCGGGCTGATCGGCTATCATGGCGAGTTTCTGACCGATACGCGCGGCACGGGTGTTCTGAACCGGGTGTTCCATGAATGGGCCCCGCATAAGGGCCCGATTCCGGGCCGTCGTGCGGGGGTTCTGATCTCGATGGAAACCGGCACCTCGGTCGGCTATGCGATCTGGAAACTGGAAGATCGCGGCCGGTTCTTCATCGGTGTGCAGGAACCGGTCTATACCGGAATGATCATCGGCGAACACAATCGCGACAACGATCTGGAAGTGAACCCGTTGCGGGCCAAGCAGTTGACCAACGTGCGCGCCAGCGGCACGGACGAGGCCGTGCGTCTGACCACCCCGATCACGATGTCGCTGGAGGCCGCCATCGCCTATATCGACGATGATGAACTGGTCGAGGTCACGCCGAACGCGATCCGTCTGCGCAAGCGCTATCTGGATCCGCATGAGCGCAAGCGGATGGCCAAGGCCGGCTGACCACACGCCGCGCGCATGACGCGCGGCGGGCCTGCGGCGCGAGTATTTTTACCAAGAAGATGACAGGTTGCGGATCAATCCGCCGCCGCAAGAATCGCTTCGGCGGCGCGGATCGCGGCATCGGCATTTGCCGTGTCGCGCGCCCCGCCCTGGGCCATGTCGGCACGCCCGCCGCCGCCCTTGCCGCCCAGTTCCGATACCGCGGCGCGCACCAGATCGACCGCCGATATACGTGCTGTCAGGTCGTCGGTCACACCGGCGGCCACGGCGGCCTTGCCATCAGCCTCGGCGATCAGCAGCACCGCGCCGGACCCGATGCGGGCCTTGTGCGCGTCGATCAGGGCGGGCAGATCCTTACCGGAAACACCCGACAAGACCTGAGCAATCAGATCCATGCCATTGATATTGCGTGGTTCCGGTGCATCGGCCTTGCCCCCTGACATCGCCAGGTCGCGGCGCAGCTGGGCCAGTTCGGCCTGCATCGCCTTGCGCTCGTCCAGAAGGGCGCGCAGGCGATCGGGCAATTCGGCGGCAGGGCTTTTCAGCAGGGCGGCGGCCTGATCCAGACGGTGTTGCATCGCTGTCAGATGGTCCAGCGCTGCCTGCCCGGTCAACGCCTCGATCCGGCGCACACCGGCCGATGAGGCGCTGTCGCCCAGCACGACGCACAGGCCGATATCGCCGGTCTGGCGCACATGGGTGCCGCCGCACAGTTCGATCGACCAGGTCTGCCCGCCCGCACCCTTGCCGGTTGGGGCGCGGCCCATCGAGACCACGCGCACCTCGTCGCCGTATTTCTCGCCGAACAGCGCCTGCGCCCCGATGGCACGGGCATCGTCGGGGGTCATGATGCGGGTATCGACCGGGGTGTTCTGGCGGATATAGTTGTTGATCTCGGTTTCGACGGTGGCGATTTCATCCGGGGTCAGCGCCTTGTTGTGGCTGAAGTCAAAACGCAGCCGGTCTGGGGCATTCAACGAGCCGCGCTGCGCTACATGGGTGCCCAGCGTTTCGCGCAGCGCCTCGTGCAGCAGGTGGGTGGCCGAATGATTGGCGCGGATCGCACTGCGGCGTGTATGATCGACCTGCAGAACGGCGGCTGTACCGGGCGTGATCCGGCCCTCGGTCACCTCGACGAAATGGATGAAGACGCCGGCCGACTTGCGGGTATCGGTTATGCGCGCGCTGCCGGTTTCGGTTTTCAGCCTGCCGGTATCGCCCACCTGCCCGCCGGATTCGGCATAGAACGGCGTCTGGTTCACGACGATCTGCACGGTTTCGCCGGTCTCGGCGGCATTCAGCCGCGCGCCATCGCGCACCAGCGCCACGATCTGGCCTTCGGCCTGTTCCGTGTCATAACCCAGAAATTCGGTGGCGCCATGCGTTTCGGCCAGTTCGAACCAGAGCGCCGAATCCTGCGCCTCGCCCGATCCGGCCCAGCTGGCGCGGGCACGGGCCTTTTGTTCGGCCATCGCCGCCTCGAACCCGGCGACATCAACGCCACGGCCCTGTTCGCGCAGCGCATCCTGGGTCAGGTCCAGCGGGAATCCGAATGTATCATACAGCCGGAAAGCCGCGGCCCCCGGCAATGGTGCGCCATCGGGAATGCGGGCAAGTTCATCCTCAAGCAGGCGCAGGCCGCGTTCCAGTGTCTGCTTGAACCGGGTTTCCTCGGTCTTCAGGGCCTCTTCGATCATCGACTGCGCCCGCCCCAGTTCGGGATAGGCGGCCCCCATCTGGCGCACCAGCGACGGCACCAGCCGATACATCACCGGATCTGGCGCGCCCAGCAGATGTGCATGGCGCATGGCGCGGCGCATGATGCGGCGCAGCACATAGCCGCGGCCTTCGTTGCTGGGCATCACGCCATCGGCGATCAGAAACGCGGTCGAGCGCAGGTGGTCGGCGATCACGCGGTGATGCACGTTGCCCGGCCCGTCAGGATCGGTCGATGTCGCATGGGCGCTGGCCTCGATCAGGGCGCGCATCAGGTCGGTATCGTAATTGTCATGCTTGCCTTGCAGCAACGCGCCGATCCGCTCCAGCCCCATGCCGGTGTCGATCGACTGCAGGTCGAGCGCGCGCATGGTGCCATCCTCGAACTGCTCGTTCTGCATGAAGACCAGGTTCCAGATTTCGATGAAACGATCGCCATCCTGTTCGGCTGACCCCGGCGGGCCACCCCAGATCTCGGGGCCATGGTCAAAGAAAATCTCGGTGCAGGGGCCACAGGGGCCGGTCGGACCCATCTGCCAGAAATTGTCATTCGTCGGAATGCGGATGATGCGATCATCGGGCAGACCGGCCACTTTCTTCCAGATATTCGCCGCCTCGTCATCAGTGTGATAGACGGTGACCAGCAGCTTGTCCTTGGGAATCCCGAATTCGCGGGTCAGCAATTCCCAGGCAAAGGGAATGGCACCTTCCTTGAAATAGTCGCCAAAGCTGAAATTTCCCAGCATTTCGAAAAAGGTATGATGGCGGGCGGTATAGCCGACATTGTCGAGATCGTTATGCTTGCCGCCGGCGCGCACGCATTTCTGGGCGCTGGTGGCGCGGTTGTAATCGCGATGTTCAACACCGGTAAAGCAGTTCTTGAACTGCACCATGCCCGAATTGGTGAACATCAACGTGGGATCGTTGCGCGGCACCAAGGGCGAGCTTTCGACGACCCGATGATCGTTCTTTTCAAAGAAATTCAGAAAGGTAGAACGGATTTCGTTCAGGCTGGGCATCGGGGCGGCTTTCGTGGCTATGCTGGTCTGACCTGCACGTTTATCCCCGACGCCCGCCCCTGTCCACTGTCGTCAGGCCCTAGCTTTCGACCACGTCCTCGTCTGAACCGTCATCGCTGCTCATCCCGAAATCCAGCCCATGCGCGGCGCGGATCTTGTCTTCGATATCCAGCGCGATCGCGGTGTTTTCCTTCAGAAAGGTCTTGGCATTTTCGCGGCCCTGACCGATCCGCTCATCGCCATAGGAATACCAGGAGCCGGATTTTTCGACCACACCGGCCTTGACGCCAAGATCAATCAGCTCGCCGGTCTTGGAAATGCCTTCCCCATACATGATGTCGAATTCAACCTGACGGAAGGGCGGCGCCACCTTGTTTTTAACCACCTTGACGCGGGTCTGGTTGCCGACCACCTCGTCACGATCCTTGACCGAGCCGAAGCGCCGGATATCCAGCCGCACCGAGGCATAGAATTTCAGCGCATTGCCGCCGGTCGTGGTTTCAGGGCTGCCGAACATCACGCCGATCTTCATCCGGATCTGGTTGATGAAGATCACCGTACACTTCGAGCGCGAGATCGACCCGGTCAGCTTGCGCATGGCCTGACTCATCAGGCGCGCATGCACACCAACCGAGCTGTCGCCCATATCGCCCTCGAGTTCCGATCGGGGGATAAGTGCTGCAACGGAATCGACGACAACCATGCTGACCGCGCCCGAGCGCACCAGCGTATCGACGATTTCAAGTGCCTGTTCACCCGTGTCGGGCTGTGAAATCAACAGCTCATCCAGGTTAACGCCCAGTTTGCGGGCGTAAAGCGGGTCCAGCGCATGTTCGGCATCGACAAAGGCGCAAACGCCGCCTTTTTTCTGTTCCTCGGCAATACAATGCAGCGTCAGCGTGGTCTTGCCCGAACTTTCCGGCCCGTAGATCTCGATAATCCGGCCATTGGGAATGCCGCCAATGCCCAGCGCGATATCCAAACCCAATGACCCGGTCGAGGTCGCCTCGATCTCGGCCACCGGGTTGTCGGCGCCCAGCCGCATGATCGACCCCTTGCCGAACTGCCGCTCGATCTGTGCCAGCGCGCTGTCCAGCGCCTTGGTTTTCTCGGAACTACGCTTGTCGCTCATTTTCAGGATATCCGCGGTGCCCATGATTCAAATCCTTATTTCACAGCCGCGCATTGGCGGCAACGCTTGCTCTTGTTCGCCTCTTGTTCTTATATGTATGAGAATAAAACCAGAACATTGCAAGAAATTTCTCTAAAATCATGTTCAACCACGACGGGTTAAGGAATAGTTTATGAAAACGAGAATGGCGGGGATTGCGGGCAATGATGGTGTTCTGGAACGCGCGGCTGGTGTTTCTGGCGGTGCCCAAGACCGGCACCCAAGCCTATAGCGCGGCCCTGGGCGCAGGGGCTGACATTGTCATACGGCATCCGCCCGAGATGAAGCACATGACCGCGCAGAAATTTCGGCGCCGTTTCATGCCCTTGATGCCCTCGGGCAAGGCAAGGCTCGAAACCTGCGCGGTGATTCGCGATCCGGTCGACTGGCTGGGAAGCTGGTATCGCTATCGCGGGCGGGCGGCCCTTGACGGGCATCCCAATTCAACGGCCGGGATCAGTTTCGACCAGTTCGTTGCCGCCTATCTGTCTGACCACCAGCCCGCCTATGCCAGCATCGGGTCGCAGGCCCGGTTCGTTTCCGATCGCGAGGGGCACGTGATCGTCGATCACCTGTTCGCCTATGAGACGCCGCAGGCGCTGAACGACTTTTTGTCGGCGCGGCTGGGGCAGGTTTTTGTGCAGCCCGAACAGCGCAATGTCTCGCCGCGGGCGGCCACGGTGCTGTCAGAAGAACTCGCCCGGCATCTGCAGATACAGCATGCCGCAGATTTCGCCCTGCATCACGCCGTATCGGCGGGCCAAAGACCCACCCCCGGCTGAGGTCAGGCCAGCTGGTCGCGGATTGTCGTGGTCAGTTCGGTCAGCGAAAAGGGCTTTGGCAAGAACACCGAGTTGGGAATTTGCATCTGCGTATCGGCGAAACTGTCCTGGGCATAACCCGAGACGAAGACCACCTTGGTTTGCGGCCGGTCGCGAAGGGCACGGCGCACCCACTCGGGGCCATCCATGCCCGGCATGACCACATCCGTCACGAAGACATCGACCATTATGTTGCGATCGCGCAGTGTTTCCAGCGCCTGTTCTGCACTGTCGGCCTCAAGCACGGTATAGCCTCGCATGCGCAGCGCCCGCGAGGCAAAGGCGCGAACGGGCGCTTCGTCTTCGACCAGAAGAATGACGCCCTCACTCGGATCGTTGCCAGGCGACATCTGCCTTGGCCCGCCCGCCCTGGGGCGCGCGGGGATCACGGGCGCCTGCCCCGCCGGTGCCTGAAACGTGATACGTGATTCGACGGGCAGCGGCCCCCCGGTACGGGGTGCGCCCGCCACCACGGCCTCATCCTGGCGCAAGACCCGCGGGGAAGACCCATCCGCAGCGCGCCGAAAGACCGCCGCGCTGGCCGGAACGGAGGCGGGCAGCATCTGGAATTCATCGGCTTCGGGCTGCAGATGGATCGGCACCGCGACCTCTGGTTGAACCGGCAGTTCCACACGGTGCTCGGGGAAATACAGGGTAAAACAACTGCCCTCGCCCGGTATACTGTCGACAAAGATGAAGCCGCCGCTTTGCTTGACGATTCCATAGGCCGTCGACAGGCCCAGCCCGGTGCCCTCGCCAACGCGCTTGGTGGTGAAGAACGGCTCGAATATCTTGGTCAGCTTGTCGGGGGCGATCCCTGCCCCTTCATCAATGACGCGCACCAGCACATAACTGCCGGGCGGCACGATGGCCCGGTCGCGACGCAGCTCGCTTGTCAGCCGATGCGTGGCGGTTTCAATGCGGATCTCTCCGCCTGCGGGCATGGCATCACGCGCGTTCACCACCAGGTTCATGATGACTTGCTCCAGTTGCCGTTTATCGGCACGGATATGCGGCAGGTCGGGGTCATGTGACACGGTCAGGGTAACACGCTCGCCCACCAGGCGGTTGAGCAAATGTGTCAGGTCGGCAAGCGCATCGCGCAGATCGACCACTTCGGGGCGCAATGTCTGTTTGCGCGAAAAGGCCAGCAATTGCCCGACCAGGCTGGCCGCGCGGTTGGCATTCTGGTTGATCTGCATCAGATCACCGAAATCCGGATCGCTTTGATCATGTCGCAACAACAGCAGGTCGCAATGCCCGGTGATCGCGGTCAGCAGATTGTTGAAATCATGGGCGACGCCGCCAGCCAGCTGGCCGATGGCCTGCATTTTCTGGCTTTGCACGAATTGCGCTTCCAGCGTTTTCAACTCGGTCGCGTCATGCAGAACCGCGACCAGTGCGGGCTGGTCGTTTTCCATAACCCGGCTCAGCGTGATCTGCAGGAACACCTCCTTGTCATCGCGCCGCACACGCATGACCTCGGCCCGTTGCAGAATGCGGCCATCCGCCACCTCTCGCAGCCAGTCAAGCACCGACCTGCCCAGCCCTTCCACCAGATCGCCCAGTTGGGCCGCATCGGTCGGGCTGCCAAGCAGATCACGCGCCAGCCTGTTGGCCATGGCCACCCGCCCGGTCGGCGTCAGTTTCAGCAAGGCCACGGGCAGCGCGTCAAAAAAGCCTTCGTTAAAGCCGGCCGTATCCGGCACCGCTCCTGCAGGCAAAAGATATACATCGCATCCACCGCCGGGGCGGTCGATCTGCGCCAGGCGCAGGTTCAGCGGCCCTTGCACCCCCGAAAGCGAGACCACCGTGCCATTGCGCACCGGTCCACCGGGAATGATATCGTCCAGCGCGGCAATCGACGACCCCAGCAAACCCCGTGCCGCCACATTCATCGACAGCAGGTTGCCATGTGGCCCGAAGGAAAGATGTGGCACCGTCGCGCTGCCGAGAAGATCGCCGGGCGCATTTCCAAGCTCGTCCAGCCGCCAGTATATATGCTGTGGCGAAAGCCGGTGCGCGCTGATCCGCAGCGGGCCGCGCGTAGAGATCACATCTTCCTGCGCGGCGCCCTGGGCCTGTGTCATCGACCACAGACGGCGCACGACCGGTGCGGGATCGGCAAAAAGCGCCGACAGCGCCACCACCAATGTTTCGCCCGGCGCGCCTTCGTGCAAGCGGGCGGCGGCCGGATTGCGCCACACGACCGCCCCATCGGGATCGGTGGCAAAGCCCGCCGCATGGTCGAAGCGCGCAAAATTATCGGCCAGGGTTGCGATTTCCTGCGCAGATGCGCCTGCGCCGCCGAACAGGCGCACCAGCACCACCAGGGCGGTCAGCGTTCCTGCGGCGGCTGTCAGCAAGGTGGCCGGCAGCATCGCCGGAATCACCAGCGCGGCCGCCATAAGGACGACCGCCAGCGCCAGCAAAGGCCAGCCAGCCCGGCCAAATACAGCCACCGTATGCCGGAACTGCTGCAGTTCAAGCGTCAGAAAAGACACCTGCGATCTCCGTCCTGATTCGTCTGGGTATACTCTCTGCGCTATTAGGTTAAGCGCATGTTAACAATTCGAAGATTTTCAACGCCTTCAGGCGCGCGAAAGGATGCCGACAAAGAAGCCGTCGCCGCCATCAAGCGGCGTCAATTCACGCATCCTGTCGATGCTCCAACCTTTGTTGCGGGCAAGAAAGGCAGTCAACTGATCGCGATTCTCGCCCCGCAACAGCGAACAGGTCACATAGGCCAGCCGCCCCCCGGTCCGCACCAGCGGCGCGGCCTGGTCGAGTATACCGGCCTGAACTGCCATCAGCGCCTTCAGCGTCGCGGGCGTGAGACGCCATTTTGCCTCGGGGCTGCGCCGCCAGGCACCGCTGCCGGAACAGGGCACATCACATATCACCACATCATGGGGGGCGCCCTGCGCCGAATCCACCACCAGCGCGACATCCACCCCCGCCCGTTCGGCGCGCGCGGGCAGATCGCACAAGCGCTGCGGGTTTTCATCATGGGCATGGAACCGGGCCCGCGCCCGGCCCGCCAGCGCCAGTGTCTTGCCGCCGCCGCCGGCGCAGAAATCCAGCACCGATTGGCCGTCCTCGACCGGAATCATGTCGCTGACCGCCTGCGACCCGGCATCCTGCAACTCGACCAGCCCCTGTTGATACGCGCCCGAGGCCTGAACCTTGCGCGCATTTGCCTGCACCATCAGCGCCGTTGGCGACAGCGGATGCGGCACAGTCGTGATTCCATCGGCGGCCAGCGCCGCTTGCGCCTGATCACGCGACACCTTGCGCAGGTTGGCGCGCAGAAATACCGGCGCCCGCTGGCGCAGCGCCTGCATGACCGTGCGAAAATCGTCGCCCAGGCTGTCTTGCAACAGCGGCATCAGCCAGTCGGGGCAATCCAGCGCCACCGCGGGCGGCAAGTCATCAGGGGTCAGGCTCAGGGCCAGTTCGGTATCGCTCAGAGGTGCGGGGGCATATCCTTGGCCCGTAAACACGCTGCGCGGGTCGATGCCCGCCTCGCGCAGACCGCCCAGAATGACGCCCCGGCCGGTATCGCCGCCGCCCAAGGCAGCATGCGAGCGCAAGGCACGCAGGCCATCGAACACGATATCGCGTATCGCGCCCCGGTCGCCCGATCCGGCAAAGCGGTTCTGCCGCCCCCAGGTGGTCAACAGCTTTTCAGCGGGCTGACCGGCCAGAACACCATCCAGAATCTGGATCGCTGCGGCATATCTGGCCGCCGGAGTCATGGCGTCACAATCTTGACGTGATACATGTGGTATGACCAACAAGCCATTACGATATCAACCAATTCTGTAATTTGGGCTTTCGCGCGTGATCTGAACGTCATGCACATGGCTTTCCTTCAGCCCCGCCCCGGTGATGCGCACGAACTGGGTATTGTTGCGCATCTGCTCGATCGTGGCGGCACCGGTATAGCCCATGGCCGCGCGCAACCCGCCGACCAGTTGATGAATCACCGCCCCCGCCGACCCCTTATAGGGCACCTGGCCTTCAATCCCTTCGGGCACCAGCTTGTCGCTGGCGGCGTCCTTCTGGAAATAGCGATCGGCCGAGCCGCGCGCCATCGCGCCAAGACTGCCCATGCCGCGATAGCCCTTGAAGCTGCGGCCCTGATACAGGATCACCTCGCCCGGGCTTTCGTCGGTTCCGGCGATCATGCTGCCCACCATCGCGCAATGGGCACCCGCCGCGATGGCCTTGGCGAAATCGCCCGAAAACTTGATGCCGCCATCCGCGATCACAGGCACGCCGGTGTCACGCGCGGCGGCGGCGCAATCCATCACCGCGGTCAATTGCGGTACGCCGACACCGGCAACCATGCGCGTGGTGCAGATCGACCCTGGCCCGATGCCAACCTTGACCGCATCCGCCCCGGCCCCGATCAAAGCACGGGTCGCCTCGCCCGTGGCCACATTGCCAGCCATGACCTGAACCGCGTTCGACAACTTCTTGATCCGCTCGACAGCCATGGCCACGCCTGCGGAATGGCCATGCGCGGTGTCGATCACGATCAGATCGCAGCCCGCGTCGATCAGCGCCTCGGACCGTTCAAACCCCACATCGCCCACCGTCGTGGCGGCGGCAACCCGCAACCGGCCCAGCTCGTCCTTGGTGGCCTGGGGATTCAGCACCGATTGTTCGGCGTCTTTCAGCGTCAGCAGCCCGGTCAGCTTGCCCTGCCCATCCGTGACCAGCAGCTTTTCGATCCGGCGGGCCTTCATCAGGTTCAGCGCCTCGGCGCGGTCGGCCGGTTCGTTCAGGATGGCCAGGTTGTCGGATGTCATCATCACGCTGACCGGCGTGGAATCGTCACTGGCAAAGCGCATGTCGCGATTGGTGACGATGCCCATGACCCGGCCCGCATCATCGACAACGGGAAAACCGGTAATGTTGTATTCCGCCTGCAACGCCTTGGCATCGGCGAGCGTCTGGTCTGGGCGCAGCGTGATCGGGCGATAGACGATCCCGCTTTCAAAGCGCTTGACCTTGCGCACCTCTTCCCACTGTTCGCGGATTTCAAGGTTTCGATGGATGACACCCATCCCGCCGGCCTGGGCCATGGCAATGGCCATGCGCGCCTCGGTTACCGTATCCATCGCCGAGCTGAGCAGCGGAATGTTCAGGCGGATGGCCTGCGTGACGAAGGTGGATGTATTCGCCATGGATGGCAGCACCGAACTGGCAGCCGGAACAAGCAGAACATCATCGAAGGTCAGGGCCTCGCGAATCTCCATGGGGGTGCTCCTTGGGAGTTTTCGTTTGGCGCTTCCCTATTTCATGGTGCGGCAGGAAAGGAAAGACCCAAAGCGCGAGCGGCAGGCCTTAATCCGCCCCATGGCTTCGATCACATCAAACCCGCGCCGCATTGGTCTTGACCGCCAGTTGCCCCTTGGCCCATCCCTGCAAGACCTTGAAGGCGACCCACGGAATCAACAGCGTGCAGGCGACCAGAACCGCACCCCCCGCGATGCGGAACACATCGCCCTGCCCAGCCGCCGCCAAGGCCAGCATCAGCGAGCCATAGGCGGCCAGCGGAAAGGTGAACGCCCCCCAAAGCGGGCTGAACCCTGCGGCGGTGATCCAGCGCGCCCAAAACAGCAACAGCACCACGATGACACTTGCCAGCGCCGCGAACCCCACCGCCATTTGCCCATGCCCCAACATCAGTGCCACAGTGCCCAACAGTGCCGCAGGTGACAGATGGATGGCCAGCAGCGGGCGCAACGGCGAAGGCGGCATGCTGCGCGCAAGCTGGCCAAGGCTGATACCCCAGATGGCAACCGCGAAAACCGCCGTTACATAGAATATGATCTGGGCGGCCTGAACGAAGCCCAAGGGTATCATCGCCACGGGCGCGATGATGAAACCGACATAGCTCAGATGCCAGATCGGCGTGACCTGCCGCTGTTCGGGCGGCCCCTGCACCAGCAGGCGCAACAGCAGGATCACCAGCACAGCATGCAGCGCCAGCCCCAACCCAAGCGCGATCAGCGCGAGACTGCGACTGACCGGGATCACCCCCGCCGACACAAGGTAAAAGGACAGAACCATCGTGACCAGCCCCGCGCGGCCCGGCAGCACCCGCAGGTCTTCGCCCACCACACCCGGCCTGCGTGAGACCTTCAGACCATAGGCCATGGCCGCGAACACGAATAACAAGGTCACCGCGCCCAGTATCATCTCGCTGATCCCGGCGGGCAGGGCAAAAACCGCAGCGGCCCGCCGCCAGGCCAGGCCAAGCCCCAGCAAACCGAAGATCGAAGGGAATATGGCGGGGGGCACATGGGTGCCGAATTTTGCCTTGCTCAGCGGTTGCATTAATGGCTGCTCCTCTTTTTCTGCGGCATTCTCATGCGGGCAGATATACAGCCTCTGGCCGCTGCGCCCTATCATTTTGCGGCCTCTGTGCCCGGCGCCAAAATGTCTCAGCCCCGCCTGACGCACCCACCGATCCGTCACACCCCGATGTAACGCTGCAAAGGGGCCGGATCCTTGCGCAAGCTTTGCCCCGTAACGCATTGTCCAATATGACCGTTTTCAATAAACACAACCTGATCAGCCACGGACAGCACCGCCTCTGGCCGTTGCTCGACCAGAACGATGGCGACGCCGCGATCGCGCAATTGCACCATGACGTCACGGATCAGGGCAGTCATCGACGGCTGCAATCCCTCGGTCGGTTCGTCCAGCAGCAGGATTTCTGGCCGCAGGCACAGCGCCCGCGCCACAGCCAGCATCTGCTGTTCGCCGCCCGACAGGGTGTCGGCCTGTTGATCCAGCCGTTCGCGCAGACGCGGAAACAGCGCCAGCGCCTGTTCCCGTGCCAGGGCGGGGCTGTTGCGCGTCCAAAGGCCGATCTCAAGGTTCTGAGCCACGCTCAGCTCGCCGAACAGGCGGCGGCCCTGCGGGACATAGCCGACACCCTGGCGCGCAACGCGATGCGGGGGCAACCGGGTCAGGTCGATATCGTTCAGCCATATCTGGCCTCCCGTCGGGCGCACGAGCCCCATGATCGTCTTCAGGATGGTGGTCTTGCCCGCCCCGTTGCGCCCCATCAGGCAGGTGATCTGGCCCGGCGATGCGGTAAATGAAATGTCGCCCAGCACAGGCGCAGCACCATAGGCGGCGCTGATACGATCAATCTTCAGCATGGGATGTCCCCAGATAGACCGCCTGAACGACCGGATTGGCATGTATTTCGGCCGGACTGCCTTCGGCCAGAATACAGCCACGATCCATAACCGTTATGAAGTCAGCAGATTGCATAACGATATTCATGTTGTGCTCGATCAAAAGCACGGTCGTCTTTCCGGCCATGTCACGCAACAGCGCTTGAAAGACAGCGATCTCGGCATCGGCCAGGCCCTGTGTCGGTTCGTCCAGGATCAGCAGGCGCGGCGCCTGTGCCAGCCCCATGGCCAGTTCCAGCAACCGCTGGTGGCCATAACTCAGGTCACCCGCCAACGTCGCCTGTCGATCAGACAGCCCTACCTGCGCCAATGCCTGCCGGGTTCGCTGGATCGCCCCGGCTGGCTGGCGTCGCGCTGCCAGCGCCACGTTCTCGTGCACGCTGAGCGCGCCAAAAACCGATGTAATCTGAAACGTATAGCCCATTCCAGCAGCCACACGCCGATGCGCGGGCCAACCGGTGATATCTTGCCCGTCGAACAGAATCTGCCCAGCATCGGGTGCAATCCGCCCGATCAACATGCCCACAAAGGTGGTCTTGCCCGCGCCATTCGGCCCGATAAGGGCGCGTATCTGCCCCTGCGGCAGATCGAAATCAACATTATCAACGGCGCGCAAGCCGCTGAATGATCGTGATAATCCACGCACTTTCAGCAGAGTCACGGCAGCCCCCGCCAGATATGGCGCCGCACCGCGCCAGCGATGCCCCTGGGGGCAAACAATGTCAACGCCAGCAGCACGACGCCCGCGATCAGCATATAGGCGCTGGTCACACCGCTGGACAGGTCGACAAGGTAGAACATGAACAGCGTTCCAATAAACGGGCCGATCACTGTTCCGGCCCCGCCCAGCAACACCCAAAGCAGCGGGAAGATCGAATATTGCACCGTGGCGAAACTGGCCCCGACATATCCGAACAGGATGCCGTAAACCGCACCGGCCGCCCCTGACAAGGCGGCCGAGATGACCACCGCCACCAGCTTGTGCCGGAACACGTCATAGCCCAGCAATGCAGTGCGATCCTCGTTCTCGCGGATCGCCACCAGCACCCGCCCGGCGGCGCTGCGCACCAACCACAGACAGGCCATCAGGCAAAGCGTGAACAGCGCCAGTGCCGCCAAATAGCGATTGCCGGGCTGGCTCAGATCAATCCCCCACAGGCTGCGCTGGGCCGCCTGAACCACGAACCCCTCATCGCCGCCAGTATAGCCACCGAACAGCAGGATCGTCAGATAGACCGCCTGTGCAAACATCAGCGACACGATCATGAACCCAACCCCGCGTGTGCGCAGCGCCAGCAGCCCGACGACCAGCCCCAGCACTGCGGCACAGCCCAGCCCCATCGCCAGCGCCGCGACCGGGTCCAGCGCCATATACCGCCCCCCCAGCCCCGCGCCATACATGCCCGCCGCAAAGAACATCGCATGCCCCAGGCTCAGCAATCCGGCATAACCGAACATGATGTTATAGCCGATCGCATAGCTGGCCAGCACCATGACCCGCGCCAGATTGCCGTGATGATAGGCGGGCAATACAAAGTTCAGCGCCAGCAATAACGCCAGCAGACCGCCATGCAGGGCAAGGCTTCGCAAACCGGTCATCGTGCAGGCCGCCCCAACAGGCCCTGCGGCCGGAACACCAGAACCATGGCCACCAGCAGCGTCGCAATGATCTTGGCCAATGTGGGCGAAAAGAACACCGATATCACCCCATCCGACAGGCCGATCAGCAAGGCCGCGATCACCGTGCCCGGCAGGCTGCCCAATCCACCGATGATCACCACGATGAAAGACAGCAACAGCGCGTCGCCCCCCATCAGGTAATGCGCCTGCTGAATGGGCACGATCAGTACCCCGGCCAGCGCCGCCAAACCGGCCCCGATGCCAAAGACCAGCGCATAGACCCGTTCAACCGGGATGCCAAAGGCCAGCGCCGTTTCGCGGTCGATCTGGGTGGCGCGCATCAGCAACCCGGCCCGGCTGCGCAACATCAGCGCGCGGATGGCCAGCAGCACCGCCGCCGCCGCCGCGATCACGAACAGCTTGTAGGATGTGACCGACAGCCCCCAGGGCCAATAAAGCTGCGGCCGCCCGTTTACAAATTCGACCCATGGCAGGGCGATGCGTGCGTTGAACGGGGCGATGACCGGCCTTGCCTCGGGACCATAGGTCATCAACGTAAGTTGTTGTATGATATACAGAATACCGATTGTCGCCACGATGGTGCGTTCGGCATCATAGTCGATATGGCGCAGCACCGTGATATCGGCCAGCATCGCCACCGCCCCCACGATCAACGGCGCCAGCACCACAGCCGCGACGAACCCCATGACCGGCCCGCCCCCCACCAGCGTGCTGACGAACCAGGCCACCACCGCGCCCAGCATGTAGAACTCGCCATGGGCCACATTGACCACACGCATCACGCCGAAGACCAGCGACAGGCCAGATGCCATCAATGCCAGAACCGCCGCCGTAACCGCGCCTTCCAGCAAGGCCAGCATCAGATGGGGGCCAAACTCCACCGCCCTGCGCGCCCGTCAGAAGGGCTGCCGGGTATAGTCCACCTCGTCGGGATAAAAGGTGTCTTCGATCGGGGCGATGTGGATGGTGTTCAGCTTCCCGCCCGCCATCTGCGAGATATATTGCGGGCCGAACACTTGATGGGTCTTGCCGTTGAACACCTTGGCACCCTGTGGATGTTGCGGCGAATGCGGCATGATCGTCATGGCTTCCACGGCCTCGACCAGTGCCTGACGGTCCTGCGGACCCCGATAGCCGGCGTATTCCATGCCATCCTTGATCGTGAACAGCGTTTCCCAGCAGCCGAACATATGCCCATAGGTCGCCACATCGCGCGGATCGCCAAGTGCGGTTCCATCCGGCCCGACCCCGACAGCCGCGCGGTAATCGGCATCGAACCGGTTCACGTCAGGCTGGGCATATCGCGGCATGCCTTCCCAGAAATAGGACCCTTCCAGAAATTCCAACCCCGGGCTGGTCATGTCTACGGCCTCAAGGCTGTCGATGAACCCAAAGATCTGCGGCCCGTTCGCCCCGAAGAATTCGCCCATTTCCTTGACGAATGTCAGCACGGCCGGCCCGACCATGACGTGATATACCACTTCCGTATCGCGGGGAATCTGGGCGAAATACTTGGTAAAGGACGTTTCGGTTGGCGGAATCGCGATCTTGGCAAGCACCTGCCCGCCTTGTTCAACAATTGCCGGCTCCAGATTGTCGCGATGGTCATAGCCAAAGCCGTAATCGGGATAGATCATCGTGACCCGCCGGCCCAGGCGTGCGGTAATGAAGGGTGCCATCGCGCGAACCTGGCTTTTCACATCGGTGATACCGGGTTGCAGCACCCAGCGGTTCAGCATGCCGCTGGCCACGTGATGCCCTTCGGACACCACGAAATAGGGCAGCTTCAATTCGGCCGCGCGCGGGGCCGATCCGACCACCACATGGCTGAACAAGGTGCCATAGGCGATGTCGCAATTCAGCTGGGTGGCGAATTTTTCGACCACCTCGGCGCCGCGCTTGGGGTCGGTGCCGTCATCCTCGGTCACGATCTCGACCGGGCGCCCGTTGATGCCGCCCTGTTCGTTGATCAGTTTGACGGCGGCCTGTGTCGTGCGATCATACCAGCGGCCATAGGCCGCACCGATGCCGGTGGCATGTTTCTGAAACCCGATCCGGATGGGGGCGGATGATTGGGCCTGCGCGAAACGGGCCCACATGGGCAGTGCCGCCACAGCCCCTGCCCCAACGGCCAGCGTCTTCAACGCATCGCGCCGCGTTGGCGATACAGTTTTCGGTTCGGTATCGGACATATGACACACCCTTTATGCGCGTTACTTGGCAATCAGCTTAGGGGCAGACATTCCCCCTCACAAACAGATTGTTCATATTCCCGGGCCAAATTCAAACTCCGATCGACGACGGTTTACTTGAAAAGGAATGCGCATGAAAAAACCGCCCGGCACATGACCGGGCGGCTTGAATTACCGTTTGATTGACCGCAGCTTATTCAGCGGCGATCGGCGACACATGTGCCGGGGGCTTTTTTGAGATTTCGAACTCTTCGTGATACGAGCGTTCGACATTCACTTCCCACACGTTATGGTCTTCGCCCAGAACATTGCGTGCAGCCAGCATGGCCGACAGCATCGAATGGTCCTGGTTGTTATAGCGGTGCAGACCGTTGCGCCCGACCGTCTGGAAATTTTCCAGCGTCATGATCCATTCCTGAATCGTATCCAGCGCCTCTTTGTATTCACCGTCATAAACCGGATAGGCCTTGGGCTGACGAATGACCCAGGCGTCGATCACATCCGATGCCTTGGCCAACGACAATTCTTCCAGTTCCTTGGCGGCAAGCGCACGCAGATCGGCATCGGACATCGTCCACAACCCGTCGCCCTTCTGGCAGAAATATTCCATGCCGATCGAGGCCGTGTCGGGATTGGGCAGCATTTCCGGCGACCATGCGCGGAAGTTCTGGATGCGGCCGACCTTCACCTTGGGACTGTGGATATAGATCCAGTTGTCGGGGAACGGGTCAGCATGATCCAGCACCAGCGTCACGATCAGGAAGTCGCGATATTTCAATCGGTTGGCGGCATCAATTACATGCTGCGGCGGCGGGGGATCAAATGCGTGGATCAGATCCTTGATCGCCATAGAATTGATGAAATGCTCACCGCCCACGGTTTCACGAACCGCCGGCTTGCCATCATCCGACCAACGCTTGATCTCGATTGATGTCACGCGGTTGCCATCGCGGTTCACCTTGACCACTTCGGACCGCATGTTCACTTCGCCGCCACGGGCGCGAATATCGTCGCGGCACTTTTCCCACATCATGCCGGGGCCAAGGCGGGGATACTGGAATTCCTCGATCAGGCTGGCGGTGTCATTGGCGCCCGAAATCGCGTTCCAGACCGCCTTGAACAGCGACAGGTTCTTGATTCGCTGCGCGGCCCAGTCGGCGCGGATTTCCTTGGGATTGATGCCCCAGACCTTTTCCGTATAGCTGCGGAAAAAGTGCATGTACAAACGGCCACCAAAGCGGTTGATCACCCAGTCTTCAAAGCTGTCTTCGGTCTTCGAGGGGCGGACCTGCCACTTGATATAGCTGACAACGATGCGCGCGGCCTCATAGGGGCCGATATTGGACAGCGCGTTGAACAGCTTCAGCGGATAGTCAAAGAATTTTTCTTTGTAATAGATGCGGCTTTGACGCGGGACAGTGATGAAATCATCACCCATCACCTCGTGCCACATGTCCTCGACCTCTTTCACCTTGGTGAAGAAGCGATGGCCACCGATATCGAACCGGTAACCGTTATTGCTTTCGGTGCGGGAGATGCCCCCCACCATGTCAGAGCCTTCAAAAACCACCGGACGATGAGAGCCGCTGCGTTTCTGCAACTCGTAAGCTGCCGTCAGACCTGCTGGCCCACCACCAATGATGACGACCGGGATGCTGTAATTTTGTTCCATGTAAACCGCAAACGTCCTCGAATAAATCCACCAACTGCCAGCCTCGTTAAGACCATACCCCAAACCGGGGGGTGCTCAAAAGCAACTTAACGTTTTTCCCCGAATAACCTCATTTTAGTATCCAATTTGGAACCAATCCTAGATGATTCCCGCGTTTCTTCGCAAGTTTACACCTAACTCTGCGTCAAGCGCATGTCATTCGGTGAAATTCCGACACGAATCATTTTCTGCATGGCAGCATGACCATCGCCAAGCCCGACTTATTTGGTCGGCGGGGTTTGGCCGACGGGCATTTCGCCCTATACACAGACGCAATGAATCGAAGGGCCCCCGCGATGACCAAGATGCCGGATTTTCTGATTATCGGCGCCGCGCGCGCCGGCACGACGGCGCTGTATTCCTATCTGTCGCAGCATCCGCAGATTTTCATGCCGTCGATCAAGGAGCCGAATTTCTTTGCTTTCGAAGGCCAGACCCTGCGTTGCCAGGGCCCCGGGGCGGACTTCATCAACAACTCTGTCACGACCCTGCCCGCGTATCAGGCGCTGTTTGCCCGTGCACCCGCCGGCGCGTTGCTTGGCGAGGCCTCGCCGCTCTATCTGTTCGCGCAACAGGCCCCAGAGCGCATATATCACCACGCCCCAAAGGCGCGGCTGGTGGCCATCCTGCGCAACCCTGTCGAACAGGCCTTTTCGCATTTCCAATATGCCACAAAGCTGCGGATCGAGCCGCTGAGCGATTTCACCGAGGCCTTGCACCGCGAGCAAGAGCGTCTGGCCGCAGGCTGGCAACCGCTGTTCGGGTATTCTGGTTTCCCCCGCTATGGCGAACAGATCGCGCGCTATCTGGCGCTGTTCCCGCGCGACCAGATCCTGATCCGCACCTATGAGGACTATCAGACCGACCCCGCCACCCTGATCGCCGAAATATTCGATCACATCGGCGCCGATGCCGGGTTCAGCCCGGATATGTCGGTCAAGCATAATGCCGGGGGCACACCCAAGAACCGCGCCTTCCAGGATTTTCTGATGAAGCCCAATCCGATCACCGGCGCGGTCGGCCTGATCCTGCCCGTCAGGCAACGCCGCCGTATCCGCGACTGGCTGGCCGGGTTCAACCTGACCCGCGAAGACCGCATGCCCGACGCGGCGCGCACCATTCTACATCAGCGCCTGGATGACGACACCCGCCGCCTGCAAGGGCTGATCGGGCGCGACCTGTCGCATTGGCTGGCACCGGCGGGCACCTGAACAGATGCCCGCAACCAGTTGTAACAGAAATATTAAATCTTAATCAGCTTCTCGCCGGGAACCTTGATACCCCGACTGTCGAACGTATTGCGCGAATCAAAGATCACCTGCGCCGACTGCGCCACCAGCGGATAATCCACATCCGTGTGGTCGGTCGTGACCACCACCGCATCATATCCGGCCAGCGTTTCGGCCGTCAGCGGTGCGGATTTGCGATTGGCCAGTTCGGGATTGTCGCGCGTCATCGGCATCACCGGGAAATAGGGGTCATGATAATCACACCGCGCGCCCATTTCCTCCAGCCGGTTCAGCAGCGCCAGCGCCGGGCTGACGCGAGTATCTTCGATGTCCTTCTTGTAGGACACACCCAGGATCAGGATATCGGCCCCCTTCACGGCTGCCCCGCGTTTGGACAGGTCCAGCGCGATGCGATCGGCCAGCATTTCAGGCGCGCGTTCGTTATTGCCGCGCGCCAGGTCGATGATCGGCGTTTGCGACCCGACATCGCGCGCGCGCCACGACAGATAGACCGGCGAGACCGGGATGCAATCGCCGCCAATTCCGGGGCCGGGGTAAAAGGGCATATAGCCAAAGGGCTTGGTCGCGGCGGCCTTGACGACCTCCCATACATCGACGCCCATGGCATCCATCGCCACTTTCATTTCATTGACCAGCGCGATGTTCACCGTGCGAAAGCTGTTTTCGGCCAGTTTCACCGCCTCGGCCGTGGCCGAAGAACTGACCGGCACCGCCTTTGACACGATCTGCGAATAGAACGCTTCCAGCAGGTCGCGCGAATGCTGGTCGTCCGCGCCCACAATCTTCGGGATCGACCGGGTGGTATGGGTTTCGTTGCCGGGGTCTTCGCGCTCGGGCGAAAAGCCCAGGAAGAAATCGCTGCCGGCCTTCAGCCCGCTGCGTTCCAGAATCGGTTTGACCACCGTCGATGTGGCGCCGGGCCACACGGTGCTTTCCAGAACGACCATCTGACCCGGGCGCAGATGCCGGGCGATCACCTCGACCGCGCTGACCACATATTTCAGATCAGGCTCGCGCTCGGGCGACAGCGGCGTGGGCACACAGATCAGGATAATATCCTGATCGGCGATACGTTCAGCATCCGACGTGGCGCGGAACCGTGCACCTTCGATCGCCTTGCTGATCCGGTCGGGCGGGAAATAGGAAATCACCTGTTCGCCCGAATTGATACGCGCCACACGTTCGGCATTTATATCAAACCCGGTGGCGTTGAACCCTGTTTCATTGATCGTCAGGATCAGCGGCAGCCCGACATAGCCCAGCCCGACGGTCATCACATTCGCCTGCTTGGTGGCGATCCGGTCTTTCAGTGTTCCGAAATGTGAAAATGCAGAATTCATCAATCATACCTCACAGAAATCTGTCGTGTTGCGACTCGAGTAACATGAAACCGGCGGGAATCGGCAGCGCGATTTACAAATCACCCCGATGTTTTGCCGAACCGGCCGGGATTTGTCACCAATCTAGCCGCGCCGCAGCAATTGCGCCCGGATCGCGTCCAATCCCTTGTTGAAATCATGGGCAGGCGCATAGCCCAGACGCCGGCGCGCCCGAGTCAGATCAATCTGCGGAGTGGCGGCATAAAGGGCCAGCGCCCCGCGGTCGGGCCAGACCGGCCCCTGCGCGGGGCGCAGCCTGCGTGCCTTGGCCACCCATGTCTCGAACCGGCGCCGCCCCAGAATCCGGCGCAGCGCAGCGCTGATCCGCGCGGCGGATGACGGGCCTTTGGGCGTGGTGGGGGCCGGGCCCAGCCGGGCCGCCAGTTCGGCCGCCGGGCGCAATTCCACGGCCCCTTGCCCGATCAAGCCGGCATAGCCATCAAAGAAGGCATCCCAGCCCGGCTGATCCGGCCCGGAAATCAGAAACCTTTCGCGCCCCAGATCGGGCAGCCCCGCCGCCAGAACCGCCGCCTGGGCCAGATCATCGACAAACAACGCAGGGCAATGCCCCACCGGATCGGGCAAGATCACCGGCCCTTGTCGCAGCGCCGATATCGGGCCATCGGTCCACAGCGCGCTGCCGGGGCCATAAACAATGGTGGGTTGCAGGATCGCAGCGTCAAGATAGCCCTGCAACAACCTGTTTTCCATTTCTATCTTGGCGCGCCGGTATTCACCTCCCCCCGGCGTGATCGGGCTGTTTTCATCCAGCGCCCCACCGGGCCAGTTGTCATAGACCACGGCCGAGCTTGCATGCACTATCCGCGCCACGCCCGCAGCGCGCGCTGCAGCGATCAGCGCATCGAAAGCCTCCAGATTGGACGCCGCCCCGGCCCGCATGTCATAGGCGAAATGGAACAGCACCGCCTTGCCCCGCAGTGCGGTGGCAAGACGCGGCCCCGCTGCAAGCGGCGCCACGGCCACAGCCGCCCCCATCGCCAGCAGCGATCCGGCCTCATGGCCGCTGCGCAAGATCGCGGTGACATCGGCCCCCGCCTCGATCAGCGCCGCCACCACGCGCCGCCCGATGAACCCGCCAGCGCCCGTCACGGCGACGGGCAGGCCCTGCACTGCATCGGATGGTCTGCTCAATCCTGCCTCCTGTTTCCGGCTGCGGAACAATTTGCGGCCTGCGGCCCTATTGCCCGCCCGTGAAATCGTTTCACACCAAGCGTATAGTCGCCCTGCCATGGCCATGTTATACGGTTTGCATTCGCAGCGAAACGCATTCGACAAGAGGCACCATGCATATTCTGATTACCGGCGGCGCGGGGTTCATCGGCTCGCATCTGGCCGAACGGCTGATTGCCGAAGGCCACAGCGTCACCGCATTGGACGATCTTTCCACCGGGCGGGTATCGAACCTCAAGGCCATCGCCGACAATCAGGCCTTCCGCTTTGTCGAAGGCAATATCCTCGATCTGCCGCTGGTGCAGGAGCATGTCGATCAGGCCGATGTGATCTTTCATCTGGCAGCCGCCGTCGGCGTCAAGCTGATCATGGACGAACCCAGCCGCTCGATCCTGACCAATGTCACCGGCACCGAAAACGTGCTGAAGGCGGCGCTGAAGGACAAGAAGCTGACCTTCATCGCCTCCACCTCCGAGGTTTACGGCAAGGCGACGAAATTCCCGTTTTCCGAAGACGATGACCTGACCATCGGCGCCACCAAGAACCTGCGCTGGTCCTATGCCTGCGCCAAGACGCTGGATGAGTTTCTGACGCTGGCCTATGTGCGCGAGGTTGGCCTGCCCGCCATCGTGCTGCGGTTCTTCAACACCACCGGGCCGCGCCAGACCGGGCGCTATGGCATGGTGCTGCCGAATTTCGTGCAGAACGCGCTCGAGGGCAAGCCGCTGATGGTGCATGGCACCGGCGATCAGTCACGCTGTTTCGGTCATGTGTTCGATGTGGTCGAATCGCTGATCCGGCTGATGGACACGCCCGCAGCCCAGGGCGAGGTCTTCAACATCGGCACCGATCAAGAGGTATCGATCCGCAAACTGGCCGAAACCGTGATCGCCATGACCGGCTCGAAATCCGAAATTCAACTGATCCCCTATTCGGATGTCTATCCGGTCGGGTTCGAGGATATGAACCGCCGCCTGCCCGATGTTTCCAAGCTGCAACGCACGATCAACTTCCGCCCGATGCGGACGCTGGCCACGATCATCGACGATATCATCGCCGAAAAACGCGCCACCGGCCTGCATTAAGGATTTGACATGACCCCTGCCGCCCGTCTGGAAAAACTGATCCGCGACACTGCCACCGTGCTGCTGCCCGAAAGCGCGCGCAAATGGATCCGCAAACAACAGCGGATCTATAAACTGCAATCGGTGCCGGTGGGGTCGGTCAATTTCGGCGGGCTACGCCGGCTGTCGCCGATCAGCACCGTGTTCGGGCAGGACCGCGACCTGCTGACGATCGAGCGCTATTATATAGAGCAGTTTCTGGAAAACCATTCGGCCGACATCAAGGGCCGCTGTCTGGAAATGGGCGATCCGGCCTATATCCGCAAATTTGGCGGCGATAAGGTGACGAAGGCCGACGTTCTGAACTATGTCGAGGGCAACCCCCAGGCCACCATCGTCGCCGATCTGACCGATTCGCCCCATATTCCCGATAACAGCTTTGACTGCATCATCATCACCCAGACCCTGCAGATGATATTCGAGGTCGACAAGGCCATCGCCACCCTGCACCGCATCCTGAAACCGGGCGGCACCGTGCTGTGCACCAGCCACGGCATGACCCGCGTGGCCCGGCGCGAGGGCGTGGATGACTGGGGCGAATACTGGCATTTCACCACCCAGTCCAAACGCCGCCTGTTCGGCGATGTCTTCGGGCGCGAAAATATCGAGGTTTCGACCGTCGGCAATATCTTTACCTGCATCTGCAACCTGCACGGCCTTGGCGCATCCGAGGTCGATCAGGCCGAGCTTGATGTGCACGACCCGAATTTTGAAATGCTGGTGCTGGTGCGCGCGGTGAAAAAGGTCTGACATGACGAACAGGCGTGATTATCTGTGGCTTGGCGCGATCCTGCTGATCGCGCTGGCGCTGCGCATTCCGGGGCTGAACGATCCGCTGTGGTATGACGAGATCATCACCGTCACCACCCATCTGCGCCTGCCCTGGGGCCAGATGTTCGACGGCTATTCGATGAACCACCACTATTTCTTCGATCTGCAATCCAAGCTGGGCGTGGCCATCCTGGGCGAAAGCGCCTGGGCCGTGCGCCTGCCCGCGCTGATCTTCGGGCTGGCCGCGATCGGGGCGATGTGGTGGCTGGCGCGCGATATCGCGGGGGCAGCCATCGCGCATCTGACGGCGCTGCTGCTGGCGCTGTCGTTCCACCACATCTGGTTTTCGCAAAACGCGCGCGGCTATACCGAACTGGCGTTTTACAGCGCGCTTGGCATGATCCTGTTCCTGAACGGGCTGCGCCGCCCGCGCCCCGGCATCTGGATCGCCTATGGCGTCGTGCTGGCGCTGGCGGTGTTCACCCATCTGACGGGGGCGTTTTTCTTTGCCGCGCAGGGGCTGGTCTGGCTGGCCTATCTGATCGGTCAGGGCGCGCGGGGGGGGCTGGCCAAGGAGCAGATCGCCCTGCCGCTGCTGGGTTTCGTCATCGGCGCGGTGCTGACGCTGGGGCTTTATGCGCCCTTGCTGCCCAGTCTTTTGAATACGGTCGGCGGTGTCGCGGAAGGCTCTGCCGTCGATGTGATGCAGGAATATCAAAACCCGCTCTGGACCATATACGAGGCCGTGCGCACCACCATCGGCAGCGCCGGGCCGCTGGTCGCCATCGTGGCACTGGGGGTGATCGTGCTCTGCGTTCTGGGCGGGCTGGTGGCGGGACGCACCGCGCCGCTCTTTGCGCCCACCGTGCTGGTCCATATCGGGCTGACCATGGTGCTGCTTCTGGCGCTGGGCATGCGGATCTGGCCGCGCTTTTTCTTTGCCGATATCGGCTTTCTGATGCTGCTGATCGTGCTGGGGGTGCGGGCGGTAACCGATGCCATCGCGCGCATCACGGGCGGCAAGACCGCGCTGTTCGCGGCGGCCATCACGCTGATGCTGATCGCGTCAGGCGGGCTGGCGGCGCGCAACTATATGGCGCCGAAACAGAATCTGGCCGGCGCCCATGATCTGGTCCAGGCCACGCGCACGCCCCAAACCCGCGTCTATGCCGTGGGCGTCGTCGGCGCGGCCTTTCAAGGCTATTATCAGGTCGACTGGCAGATGCTGCCCGACAATGCCGCCTTTGCCGCAGCTTTGGCCCAGCCTGGCCCGTTGCTGCTGGTCGTGGCCTTTCCGGGCCGCAGTTTCCGCGCCTTTCCGGACATGAACCGGATGGAGCAGGCGGGCGAAATCACGGTCACCCATGTCTTTCCCGGCACGCTGGGCGACGGGAACGTGCTGGTCCTGCGACGTGACTGACAGCGCCGATATCGTCGTCGGATCGGGCCCCGCCGGGGTATCTGCGGCGATGGCATTGCTGGCGCGCGGTCGACCCGTGGTGATGGTCGATGGCGGCAGGATGCTGGACGCCGCCGCCGAAAGCCGCCGCGCCGCACTGGCCCGGTTGCAGCCGGGGCAATGGACCACCCGCCAGCGCGCCGACTGGCAGGCGCCGCAATTCAGCCCCGTCCCCGGCCAGGTCCGCCGATACGGCTCCGACTTCGCGCAGGAACAGGGGACCGACACCCTGTCCGATGCGCCCTGGTTCGGCCTGCGCGCCTCGCGCGCCATGGGCGGGCTGTCGAATGTCTGGGGCGCGGCGGTGCTGCCGCACCGGGCCAGCGACATCGCCGACTGGCCGGTGACCGAGGCCGAGATGGACCGCCATTACCGCGCCGTGGCCGCATTTCTGCCGATCTCGGGCACCAAAGACACGCTGGCCAATCTTCTGCCAACCTATCTGACCCCGGACGCCCCGCACATCCCCCCAAGCCCCCAGGCCGCCGAGGTTCTGCGCCGCCTGTCCGGCCAAGGGCAGCCCGGCTTTCACATCGGCGCCGCCCGTCAGGCCGTCAGCCCCGGCTGCACCCGCTGCGGCATGTGCCTGCATGGCTGCCCCTGGGGGCTGATCTGGTCGGCACGCCAGACGCTGGACCGGCTGCGAACTGACCCCAATTTCACCTATCTGCCGGGCCGCATCGTCACCCGCTTTGCCGAATCCGCCGATGGCGTCACGCTGACCTTGACGGGGGGCGACACCCTGACCGGCGCGCGCGCGTATATCGGGGCCGGCGTGCTGGAAACCGCGCGGATCGTGCTGAACTCTGCACCCGAACCGGGGCGCGAGCTGATCCTGCGCGACAGCCAGCACGCCTTTTTGCCGATGCTGCACCGGTGGCGCGCGCCTGCCCGCCCCGACCGCGCCGCCAGCCACACCCTGCCCCAGCTTTTCGCCGAACTCGATCGCCCCGATATCAGCCCGCATCTGATCCACGCCCAGATCTATACTTGGAACGAGTTTTACGCCCGCGACCTGATCGCCAGCTATGGGCGCAAACTGCCCGGGCTGACGCCGCTGTGGCATGCGCTGGCCCGCCGCCTGATCGTGGCGCAACTGTTCTTGCATTCGGACCATTCGCACCGGATCGGTCTGCGCCTGACCGCCGATGGCCGGCTGGCCGCACGGCTGGACGAAAACCCCGCCGCCGCCGCCACGCTGCGCGCGGCGCAAAGGGCGCTGGCGCGTGGCTTTGCCCGCGCGGGCCTGACGGCCCTGACCCCCGCCGCCCGCCCCGGCGCACCGGGATCGAGTTTTCATACCGGCGGCACGGTGCCGATGTCCCGCACCCCCGGCCCCGGCCAGTCCGATCCGCTGGGCCGTCCGCAAGGCCTGTCGCGCATTCATCTGATCGATGCGTCCACCCTGCCCTCTATCCCGGCCACGACCATTACCTTTGGCGTCATGGCCAATGCCCATAGAATCGGCGAAAAAGCCATCTGAAGCCCCCCTACCCTGTTCCCGAAAGTCAGACAAACGATGGGTTTTCAGGCGATTGTGCATGACTCAGCACAGGCTGCTGCGCCAGAACGCCGCAGAATTCCTATCACGCTTGCCCCATACCCTATGGCGGCCCTAGGCTGCGTTAGTGGCAACAGGTGGGCTGGGCCGCGTCGTCGGGTATCATCATGTTTCATACCGGCATTGAATCCTCGGAAACAGGCTGCCCGCGCGACTTTCACCCGCGCATATGGCTGCGCCGACGCATCAGCATTGGCTCACCGATGCTTTTGCTCATGCTTGTCGCATTCTTCAGCCTGATCGACCACGGCGCGGATGCGCATGTGTTCAAATCCTCTGATGCGGTCGTCACCTTCAACCGGGATGCCACTGATTTCTATATTCGCCTTCAGCTTAATCTCGAGGCCGTGGTGGCCGGCATAGACCCCGATCTGGCCGATACGGCCGACAGTCCGAATGCAACGGAATACGACCGCCTGCGCGCCCTGCCCCCCGACCAGCTGGAAAAGCTCTATGACGAATTCGAACCCCGGCTGGCCGCAGGGCTGCGCATTCTGCTGGATGGCAGACCGGCCGAGTTCACGATCAAACCGCTGATCTTTCGCGAGGTCGGCGATCTGTCCACAGCGCGCAGCACCGCGCTGGAAATCTCTGGCCACCTGCCCGCGGATGCGCAGACCTTCAGCATCGGCTGGCCCGCACAATTCGGCAAACTGACCCTGCGCACCGAGGCCGTCCGGGCCCGAACTTCAGCAATCCAGATCGTCGACAAGGGTGAAACGAGCACGCCGCTGACGATCGACGACCTCAAGGCCCGCTCCGTCTGGAACATGATCGCCGATTTCATCGTGATCGGGTTCCAGCATATCGTGCCAAAGGGGCTGGATCACATCCTGTTCGTTCTGGGCATCTTCCTGTTGTCGACGAAGTTGCGCCCGATCCTGATGCAGGTCTCGGCATTCACGATCGCACATACCATCACCTTGGGGCTGGGCACGGCCGGGGTCGTCAACCTGCCATCCTCCATCGTTGAACCCCTGATCGCAGCCTCGATCGTCTATGTCGCGGTGGAAAACATCCTGCGCCCCACGCTCAGCCCCTGGCGACCGGTCGTTGTCTTTCTGTTCGGACTGCTGCACGGGCTGGGCTTTGCGGGTATCCTGCGCGAATTCGGTATTCCGCAAGGCGAATTCCTGACCGCCTTGCTGTCCTTCAATATCGGGGTCGAACTGGGCCAGCTCACCGTGATCGGCTGCGCCTTCCTGCTGGTTGGCCTGTGGTTCGGCAACAAGCCCTGGTATCGCAGCCGCATTGTCATTCCCGGTTCGCTGATCATTACCCTGGTCGGAGCCTTCTGGTTCGTTCAGCGGGTTTTCTTCTGAAGCCACTGCGCAATCCTTGGCCTCGCGCCGGGGTATTTTGACCAAGGATAAACACCATGGTCTTATTCTTGGAACAAGTACCCTCGGGGGGTGCGGGGGGCAGACAG
>NZ_JBSRVX010000001.1:0-16615 GCF_055134745.1 Actibacterium sp. | reverse complement strand
AGCCCCCGGACCCCCGGGGTATTTACGCCAAGAATAAGCAGGGGCGAGGATTTTGCTCGCACGGTGAGGAAAAGCCGATTATCGGTGCGGGATGATCCGGACTGTTCCATTGTCGCAAATCCATAGCTTGCCGCGCTGGCGCCGGCCGGTGGCGTTGTTGTCGCTGATGGCCGTGGCCTCGCCGCTGGCCTTTGCGACATGGAATGCCTTGCTGAACAATTTCGTCATCGAGGCTGCGGGATTTACCGGTGTCGAGATCGGCTGGCTGCATACGGTGCGGGAAATTCCGGGATTCCTGGCCGTGGGGGTGATCGCCCTGATCATGCTTGTGCGCGAGCAGGTTCTGGGGCTGGTTGCGCTGTTGTTGCTGGGGGCGGCCACGGCGGTGACGGCGTGGTTTCCGTCGCTGGGCGGTATCCTGACCATCACGATGCTGAGCTCGATCGGGTTTCACTATTTCGAGACGGTGAACCAGTCGTTGCAATTGCAGTGGATCGACCGCGCCGATGCGCCGCAGGTGCTGGGCAAGCTGGTGGCGGTCGGGGCGGGGGCGTCTTTGGTGGCTTATGGCGTGCTGGTGCTGACCTGGCAGACGCTGAGCCTGTCGTATAACCTGGTTTATATGGTGGCGGGCGGTGGCGCAGTGGTGATCGTGGCGTTTTGTGCGCTGGCCTATCCGCAATTCGAGGCCCCGCATCCCCAGATCAAGCGCATGGTGCTGCGCCGCCGCTATTGGCTGTATTATGCGCTGCAATTCATGTCGGGCGCGCGGCGGCAGATTTTCGTGGTCTTCGCCGCCTTCATGATGGTCGAGAAATTCGGTTTTCAGGTGCATGAGGTCACGGCGCTGTTCCTGATCAACTATCTGGCGAATATGGTTTTTGCACCGCTGATGGGCCGGGCCGTGGGCCGCTGGGGCGAGCGGCGCGCGCTGATTTTCGAATATGCCGGTCTTGTCGGGGTATTCATGGCTTATGGCGGGATCTATTATTTCAGCTGGGGTGTGGTGATTGCTGCGGCGCTGTATGTCATTGATCATCTGTTTTTCGCGCTGGCCTTCGCATTGAAGACCTATTTCCAGAAGATCGCCGATCCGGGCGATATCGCGCCCACTGCGGCCGTGGCCTTTACCATCAATCACATTGCCGCCGTGTTCCTGCCCGCCGGGCTGGGATATCTGTGGGTTACGACCCCGGCGGGTGTCTTTGTTCTGGCCGCCGCCATGGCGATGGTGTCGCTGATATTGGCCTTGATGATTCCGCGGCATCCCGCGCCGGGCCATGAAACCGTCTTTGCAGCCCTTGCGATGCGGCCGGCGGAATAGGAATTTTGGCCGAGCGCCTTATATTCTGGTATGGATGCACAAAAGGGAGAGCCGGATGTTCGGATTTGCCAGCAAGAAGACCCAGATGATCACGCCGGATCAGGCCCTGCCGGGACGGGCGGCGCCGATTGCCACCGCCGAGCGGCATTTCGTGTTCGACCGTCCCTTGAAGGCGCCCATGCCCGAGGGGATGGCGCAGGCGATGTTCGGGATGGGGTGTTTCTGGGGGGTGGAGCGCATGTTCTGGAAGCTGCCCGGCATATGGCTGACGATGGTCGGCTATGCTGGCGGCTTCACACCCAACCCGACCTATGAAGAGGTTTGCAGCGGCCAGACCGGCCATAACGAGGTGGTGCGGGTGATCTTCGATCCGGCGATCGTGGGATATGACGCGCTGTTGCGGACCTTCTGGGAGGGACATGACCCGACCCAGGGCATGCGGCAGGGCAACGACCGGGGGACGCAATACCGATCGGGCATCTATACCTTTACCAGCGCGCAGCAACAGGCTGCCGAAGACAGCCGCGGCCTGTTCCAGCCACGGCTGGCCGCCGCCGGATTGGGAACGATCACGACAGAGATCGTGCCCGCGCCGGATTTCTATTTCGCCGAAGGCTATCACCAGCAATATCTGGCCAAGAATCCGGGCGGCTATTGCGGGCTGGGCGGGACGGGTGTGAGCTGTCCGATCGGAACCGGGGCCTGAGGGGGCGTGCCAAGGCGTATACATGTACTGGGGGCTGCCGGCACGGGGACGACAACGCTGGCGCGCTTGTTGGCCGCAAGGCTGGAGGCCCCGGTTTTCGACAGCGACGATTTCTTCTGGCAACCCGGCGATCCGCCCTTTTCCACCAAGCGTCCGGTTCCCGAGCGGATCGACCTGATGCAGGCGATGTTCCTGCCGCGAACCGACTGGGTTCTGGCCGGGTCGGTGGCGGGCTGGGGCGATGCGGTGATTCCGTATCTGACGCATGTGGTGTTTCTGACCTTGCCGCCGGGCCAGCGTCTGGCCCGGCTGCGGGCGCGTGAACGTCGCCGATATGGTGCGGCGATTGATCCTGGCGGGGCGCAAGAGGCGCGGTTCCGCAGTTTTCTGGATTGGGCGATGAGCTATGACGATCCGAATTTTCGCGGGCGCAGCCGCCGGATGCACGAAGACTGGCTGGCCGGTCTGACCTGCCCGGTCATTCGCCCCCGGGCGGGCCAGGCGCCGCAGGCGCTGCTGGCCGATGTCATCGAGGCGCTTGACGCGGGGACCGCCACCGCCTAGGCGCGGGCAGGCATGCAGGAGAAAGATATGCCCACCTTTACCGCCCTGACCACCCTGACCGGAAAAGATGCCGCCGAGGCCATGGGGGCCGCCATGGAGGCGCTGATCCCCGAACCGTTCGGCATCGGCGTGTTCGAGATCGAAGACGGGTCAGGCCTGTGGGAGGTTGGCGGCTATTTCACCGAAAGCCCCGACCGGGCCGGGCTGGCCCTGCTGGCGCTGATGCATGGCGCGCGCGATTTCGTCATTTCCGAACTGCCCGAGGTGGACTGGGTCGCCAAGGTCAAACGCGAATTGTCGCCGGTGGTGGCCGGGCGGTTCTTCGTGCATGGCAGCCACGACGCCGACAAGGTGCCCGAAGGGGCCGAGCCGCTGCTTATCGAAGCGGCGATGGCCTTCGGCACCGGACATCACGGCACCACGCTGGGCTGTTTGCGGGCGCTGGAAACGCTGGCCGGGCGCGGCTTTGTCGGGCGAAACGTCGTCGATATCGGCTGCGGCACGGCGGTGCTGGCGATGGCGGCGGCGCGGATCTGGCCCGGCACCGTTCTGGCCAGCGATATCGATGAGGTGGCGGTGGACGTGGCGCGCGCCAATGTCGCGGTCAACGGGCTGGAGGGGCGGGTGATCTGTCTGGAGGCCACGGGTTTCGAGCATCGCGACCTTCTGGCGGCGGCGCCCTTCGATCTGGTTTTCGCCAATATCCTGAAGGCGCCGCTGATCGCGCTGGCCCCCGATATGGCTGCCCATGTCGCGCCGGGGGGCTATGCGATTCTGTCCGGTATCCTGAATGAACAGGCGGCCGAGCTGATTTCCGCCTATGACGGGGCCTTTATTGTTCACGATCATGCCGAGATCGGCGAATGGTCGACGGTATTGTTGAAAAGAAACTAGGGCTTGCGCCATAATTCCGCCACTTTCTGACCGCATAAATACCTTTGTGGGGGCCTTTGCGGAGGCCTGAAATGTCAGACTCTCAGGTTCAGGATTTTCTGGGTCGCGCCCGAAGGATCGAGCGCGCCCATCGGCGTGGTCACGGCTTCGTCGCCCCCGGAACTGCGGGTGCCGTGCGTCGTCGGCGCGGCGCCGGACGTCAAAGTTCGTTCATCCGTCCGTTTCTGCTGGTTCTGGGCTGCGCGATCCTGCTGAAGGCGCTTTTGTTCATGGATATCGGGCAGGCCAGCTATGAAGACCGTATCGCGCGGCTCAAGCAAGGCTCGCAGGCCGAGATGGTCGGGGCCTATCTGTTGCAGGCCGATGGCGTGACCGTCTGGCTGGCCGGTTTCCTGAAGGACGTGCTCAAGTCGCCGATGTAACCCGCGACTGGCCGCAATCTGACCCGCCCGCGCCGACAGGTGCCGGGGCGGGTTTTGTTTTGCGCTGGGGCCAATCGCGCCCGTGCACGCATCATTTTGCATTGCGACTGGCCGATGTTCTTCTTTCGTGCTAATTCACGAGGAACAATAACCGTGAACGGGGCAGGCATGCGAGTAATGGGAATTGACCCGGGGCTGCGCAACATGGGCTGGGGCGTCATTGATGCTGACGGATCGCGCATTTCCCATGTCGCCAATGGCATCTGCCATTCCGCAGGCGGGCCGCATGATCTGGCGGCACGGCTTTTGTCACTGTGCAGCCAGTTGACTTCTGTCGTTGCGCAATATGCCCCCGACACTGCCGCAGTCGAGCAGACCTTTGTCAACAAGGATGCGGTGGCGACGCTCAAGCTGGGGCAGGCACGGGCGATTGCCCTGCTGGTGCCGGCGCAGGCGGGTCTTGAGGTGGGCGAATATGCCCCGAATGCCGTCAAGAAGGCGGTGGTGGGCGTGGGGCATGCCGACAAACGCCAGGTCGAACATATGGTGCGGCTGCAATTGCCGGGCATCGTGATCGCCGGGCCCGATGCGGCCGATGCGCTGGCCATCGCGTTGTGCCATGCGCATCATGCCCAAAGTGCCGGGCGGCTGGCGGCCGCTGTCAGGCGGGCGTCATGATCGGGCGCATCGCCGGGCGGCTGGACTATCGCGGCACGGATCACGTTCTGATCGACGTGCGCGGGGTGGGATATATCGTGCATGTCTCTGATCGCACCATGGCCGGGCTGCCGCCGGTGGGGCAGGCAGTGGCGCTGTTCACCGATCTTCTGGTGCGCGAAGATCTGCTGCAACTGTTCGGCTTTCCGACGCTTGCCGAAAAGGAATGGCACCGCCTGCTGATGTCGGTTCAGGGCATCGGGGCCAAGGCGTCGATGGCCATTCTGGGCGCGCTGGGCGCCGATGGGGTGGGGCGGGCCATTGCGCTGGGTGACTGGAACGCGGTCAAGGCCGCGCCAGGGGTCGGGCCCAAGATCGCGCAGCGCGTGGTGCTGGAGCTGAAGAACAAGGCGCCCGCCGTAATGGCGATGGGCCAGATGCCGCCTGCCGCCAGAGGTGACGACCCGGCCGAGGTGTTCGAGGAATCACCCGCCGCGACACCCGCCGCCATCGCCCCCACAACCGCTTCGGCCCAGGCCGAGGCCCTGTCGGCGCTGTCCAATCTGGGTTATGCCCCATCCGAAGCCGTGCGCGCCGTGGCCGAAGCCGCCGGCGCCCTGCCCGGTGCCGACACATCGGCCCTGATCCGGGCGGCGCTGAAATTGCTGGCACCGAAAGGGTGAGGGGATGAAAAATTTTCCCGAAAATTTTTGGTCCCGAAAACTCTTCGTGAAGACTTTTCCCGTCGGGGGTGCGCATGACCAATCCTGACCCGACCCTGCGCCCCGATCCGCGCCCCGAAGATGCCGACCGCGCCCTTCGTCCGCAGGCTCTGGATGAATTCATCGGTCAGGCCGACGCCCGCGCCAATCTGCGTGTCTTCATCGAAAGTGCGCGGATGCGCGGCGAGGCGATGGATCATGCGCTGTTTCACGGCCCGCCCGGGCTGGGCAAGACCACGCTGGCGCAGATCATGGCGCGTGAACTGGGCGTGAATTTCCGCATGACTTCTGGGCCAGTTCTGGCGCGGGCGGGCGATCTGGCGGCGATCCTGACCAATCTGGAGCGCAACGATGTGCTGTTCATCGACGAGATTCACCGCCTGAACCCGGTGGTGGAAGAGGTTCTCTATCCCGCGCTCGAGGATTTCGAGCTGGACCTGGTGATTGGCGAAGGACCGGCCGCGCGCACGGTGCGCATCGAGTTGCAGCCCTTCACGCTGGTGGGCGCCACAACGCGGCTGGGCCTGCTGACCACGCCGCTGCGCGACCGGTTTGGTATTCCGGTGCGGTTGCAATTCTATACGGTCGAGGAGTTGAACGAGATCGTCACCCGCGGGGCCCGTTTGATGGGCGTGCCCGCCGATCCCGAAGGCGCCTGGGAAATTGCCCGCCGTGCCCGTGGCACCCCGCGCATCGCGGGCCGTCTGTTGCGCCGGGTGCTGGATTTCGCCGTGGTCGAGGGCGACGGGCGCATCACGCAGGCCATTGCCGACAATGCGCTGACCCGGCTGGGCGTCGATCATCTGGGGCTGGACGGGGCCGACCGGCGTTACCTGTCCCTGATCGCCGAGAATTACGCAGGCGGGCCGGTGGGGGTGGAAACCCTTTGCGCGGCCCTGTCGGAAAGCCGTGACGCGCTGGAGGATGTGATAGAGCCGTTCCTGTTGCAGCAAGGGCTGATCCAGCGCACGCCGCGCGGGCGGATGCTGGCGGCCAAGGCCTGGGCGCATCTGGGGATGGCGGCGCCGCTGCCGCCGGGCCAAGGCGATATGTTTGACGGCTAGGCATCGGTTGCGGCGGCGGGGATTAGCTTTTATGCCGCTGGCAGGAGTATTTTTGCCAAGAAGAAGGGCCGCGGAATGACCGCCGAGCAGGTAGAGGCGCTGTTTACGGGGGCAGGCGGGCAATATCGGTTTGCCCGCTGGGGCCGCCCGATCGTGCCGGTTGTATTCGGGGTCGAGGATCAGACGCTGGGTGTGATCAAGGGCGCCTGCGAAGCCGTGGTGGCGCTGGCCGGGCATCGCATGGCCGAAACCGATCCCGAACTGGGCGTCAACCTGATGGTGTTCTTCCTGCGCGACTGGGCCGAGCTGGACCATGTGCCGGGGCTGGAGGGGCTGATCCCCGATCTGGGCAGGGTGCTGGCGCGGCTGGCTGCGGCACAGGCCAACCAGTATCGCGCCTTCCGGTTCGATGCGGATGGCGCGATCCGTGCGGCATTCGTCTTCTTTCGGATGGATGATGCGCTGGCCGCGGTGCCCGCTGAAGATCTGGCGCTGGGTCAGATGGCGCAAGTGATCCTGCTGTGGTCGGATGCCGCCTTTGCCGGGGGCAGCCCGCTGGGGCGTTTGCCGGGTGGGGCCACGGTGCTGCGTCCCGATATCGCGGCGGTGATCCGTGCCGCCTATGATCCGGTCATGCCTGTCGCGGCAAGTGATCCCGCGCATGCACTGCGGCTGGCGGCCCGGCTGGGGGCGGCGGGATGAGCCATCGTTTTTCATTGCGTGTTTACTATGAGGATACCGATCTGGCAGGGATCGTCTATTATGCCAATTACCTGAAATTCATCGAACGTGCCCGCAGCGAATGGGTGCGCGGGCTGGGGATAGACCAAGTGGCGCTGAAACAGGGGGCGGGCGCGGTGTTCGTCGTGCGCCGGCTAGAGGCGGATTACCTGTCACCGGCCCGTTTCGACGACCAGTTGTTGGTCGAAACCGACTGCGAGGCAACGACCCCGGCGCGTATCATCCTGATGCAGCGCGTGCTGCGTGACGACGCGTTGTTGTTCACCGCCCGCGTGATCCTTGTGATGCTTGACGCCGCCGGGCGACCGCTGCGTTTGCCGGCGGCAATTCGCCAGTGGTCGAATGCCGCATCGGCGGAATGACGCGATGACGCGGATGTGTTGGTAATCCCTCTTCAAAGCGTGTATTATCTGACGTAAGAGCCCGATAAACGGGGCCCAACAACGAGCAGGCTATATGGATACCCAAACCCTTGCGGTGGCGCAGGAGATAGATTTCTCCTTGCTGTCACTTTTCTTGCGTGCGTCTTTCGCGGTCAAGATCGTCATGATCCTTCTGATTGTCTCGTCTTTCTGGAGCTGGGCGATCATCATCCAGAAGCTGATCACCTTCCGCAAGTCGCGGCAAGAGGCGGCGGAATTCGATCTGGCCTTCTGGTCGGGCGAGCCTTTGGACGGATTGTATGACCAGATCGGCCCCGATCCTGACGGGCCCGCCCAACGTATATTCGCGGCCGGAATGACCGAATGGCGGCGCAGCCACCGGCAGGATGGCGGGTTGATTCCGGGGGCCGCGCCACGCATCGACAGATCGATGGATGTGGCCATCGCCAAGGAATCAGAGGCGATGAATTCAGGGCTGTCATTCCTGGCCACGGTCGGGTCGACAGCGCCTTTCGTGGGGCTGTTCGGCACCGTCTGGGGTATCATGGCCGCCTTCGAGGAGATCGCGATGCAGCAGAACACCAATCTGGCCGTCGTGGCCCCTGGTATTTCCGAGGCCTTGCTGGCCACGGCGCTTGGCCTGTTGGCGGCGATTCCGGCGGTGATCTTCTATAACAAGCTGTCGGCGGACAGCGACCGTATCCTGGGCGGGTATGAGGCCTTTGCTGACGAATTTTCCACGATCCTTTCGCGTCAGCTGGATAGCTAGGCGATGGGGGCGGGGGTCATTCAGCGCAAGGGCGGCAAGGGACGGCGGCGGGGCCGCCACCGGTCTGCCGCGATGTCGGAAATCAACGTCACGCCCTTTGTGGACGTGATGCTGGTGCTTTTGATCATCTTCATGGTGGCCGCGCCCCTGCTGACGGTGGGGGTGCCGGTCGAACTGCCCAAGACGGCGGCCGAATCCCTGCCCACCGAACAGGAAGAGCCGCTGAGCGTGACGCTGACCGCGGATGGGCTGATCTTGGTGCAGGATACCGAAACGCCGCCCGACGATCTGATCGGCAAGCTGCGCGCGATCGCGGCCGAGCGTGAGAACGACAAGATATTCCTGCGCGCAGACGGGGCCATTCCCTATGATCGCGTGATGCAGGTCATGGGGGCGCTGAATGCCGCCGGGTTCCACAATATCGGGCTTGTCACAGACAGTGGCGGTCCCAGCTTTGACCGCCAGGGTGGCTAGGCGGGGCCGCAGATGAACAGGGGCATCTATATTTCCGGCGTCGGGCATATCTGCCTGATCCTGTGGTTGTTGCTGGGGGGCATGTTCGCTGGCCGCAAACATGACCCGATCGAGGTCGCGCAGGTCTCGCTGGTCAGCTCCGAGGAATTCGCCGCCATGTCGGCGCTGGCCTCGGCGCCGCGTGCCACGGCCGAGGCGCCCGCGCCGATGCCCCAGGCAAAGCCCGATGTGGCCGCCGCCGCCCCCGCACCGGAAACGCCACCCGCCCCTGCGCCCCAGCCGGCACCCGCGAAACCCGCCAAACCCGACCCAAGGCCGGATCTGTCGGCGGTGGCGCCGCCGCCCAAGGCCGAAGTCACCGACAAGGCCCCCACGCCCCCCGCGCCGCCGCGCCCCGATGACGCCCCCCCGGTGCTGAGCGACAATGCCAAGCCCAAGCCGGTGCAACGCGTGGCGCCGACGCCGGCCGAGCGTCCGCAGCCCGATGCCAAGGTGGATGACCGTGTTACAACGGCGACGGCCCCCACGGCCAAGCCCGACAAGCCGGCCCCGAAAACCGAAGAATCGACCGCCCCGCAAGAGGCCGCCACCCAGATCGTGACCGAGGCCGAACAGGACAAGAAGTCGGAATCTGTCATGGCCTCGTCGGTTGTTCCGCGGGAACGGCCCGATCTGCCCGTCGCGGCCAAACCCGCGCCGCAAGCCGCGGCGGAGAAACCTGCGCCCGAACCGGCGGCGGTGAAGCCTGCCCCGCAACAGACAGCGGCCGCCAAACCCGCCCCTGCGTCCGCCGTTGACCAGGGTGCGGTCAACAATGCGCTGGCGCAGGCCCTGGGGGGGGGATCGCAATCCACCGATGGCAACGGATCGGCGCCGGTTGGCCCGCCGATGACGCAGGGCGAAAAAGACGGCTTGCGGCTGGCGGTGCGCCAGTGCTGGGTCGTCGATGCCGGGTCCGAGGCGGGCCGCGTCACAGTGACCATAGCGATGTCGATGAACGAAAACGGCACTGTGGCCGAAGGATCGTTGCGGATGGTGTCCAATTCGGGCGGCAGCGAGGGCGCGGTCAACAGCGCCTTTCAGGCCGCGCGTCGCGCCATTCTGCGCTGCCAGAAAGACGGTTTCGACCTGCCGCAAGAGAAATATGCGCAATGGCGTGATATAGAGATGACATTCAATCCTGAAAAAATGGGGATCAAATGATTTACCGTGCGCTGACCCTGGCCCTGACCCTTGCCGGTCTGGCCCTTTCGCCACAAACCGCCACAGCCCAGGGCGGGCCGCTGCGTATCGTGATCGACGAAGGCGTGATCGAGCCAATGCCCTTTGCCGTGCCCGATTTCGTGGCCGAAACTCCGGCCGCGGCCCAGTTGGCGCGCGATATCAGCCGCGTTATCGCCGCCGATCTGGTCGGCACGGGGCTGTTTCGTGAAATTCCCGCACAGGCTTTCATCAGCAGGCCGACCAGTTTCGATAGCCCCGTGCAATATGCCGACTGGAAAGCGATCAACGCGCAGGCGCTGATATCGGGCGCGGTCAGTGTGGCCGGCAATGGCCAGATCACGGTCAAGTTCCGCCTGCTGGACGTGTTCGCGCAGGCGCCGCTGGGCGAGGGGCTGCAATTCGGCGGGCCACAGCAGAACTGGCGCCGGGTGGCGCATAAGGTGGCCGATCAGGTCTATGCAAGGATCACCGGCGAGGGCGGCTATTTCGACAGCCGGGTCGTGTTCGTGTCGGAAACCGGCCCCAAGGACAAGCGCCTGAAACGGCTGGCGATCATGGATTATGACGGCGCCAATCTGCAGTTTCTGACCGACAGCGCGTCTATCGTATTGGCGCCGCGCTTTTCGCCCACGGGTGACCGGGTTCTTTACACCAGTTACGAGGGCGGCACCCCGCGGATCTATCTGCTGGACGTGGCCAGCGTCGCGCGCCGCCCGCTTGCCGGACAGCCCGGCACGATGACCTTCGCACCGCGATTCACCCCCGACGGGCGCGGCGCGATCTATTCGCTGGAGCAGGGTGGCAATACCGATATCTATCGCGTCGATCTGGGCGGGGGGCAACCGCAGCGGCTGACCAATGCGCCCTCGATCGAAACCGCGCCCAGCTATTCCCCCGACGGGCGCAGCATCGTCTTTGAAAGCGATCGCTCGGGCACGCAGCAGTTGTATATCATGCCTGCCGGCGGCGGAGAGCCGCGCCGCATCAGTTTCGGTGAGGGGCGCTATTCCACGCCGGTCTGGTCGCCGCGCGGCGATCTGATCGCCTTTACCAAACAGAACAAGGGCCGGTTCCATATCGGCGTGATGCGCACCGACGGCTCAGAGGAACGCCTGCTGACCGCGTCCTTCCTGGACGAAGGCCCCAGTTGGTCGCCCAATGGGCGGGTCATCATGTTCACCCGCGAAACCGCGGGGGCGTCTGGCAGTGCGGCGCTCTATACGGTAGATGTATCTGGGCGGAATCTTAAAGCGGTGCCTGTGCAAGGGGGCGCGTCCGACCCGGCCTGGTCGCCGCTGCTGCCGTGATCTGAACATTCCCAAAGCCGCGCGCGGCTGTTAATATCCGTGACAATCGAGCAGAAAAACAAAGGAAACCCGGCAATGAAAACCCTTACCAAATCTCTTCTGATCCTGGCCGTGATGGGCCTGGGCGCCTGTTCCAACAAGGACCGTTTCGCCAATGGCGGTCCGGGCGGTGCTGGTGGCCCTGGTGGCGCGGGCGCCTATGGCGCAGGCAGCGTCAGCGATCCGCGCTCGGTCGCATATTTCCAGCAGACGGTCGGCGACCGCGTGCTGTTCGCGGTTGATCAAAGCAACCTGTCGGATGTCGCGCTGGCCACGCTGGAAGGTCAGGCCCAGTGGCTGATGACCAATCCCGACTACCGCGTCACCATCGAAGGCCATGCCGACGAGCAGGGCACACGCGAATACAACCTTGCGCTGGGCGCGCGCCGCGCCAATGCGGTGCAGGAATATCTGGTGTCGCGTGGGGTTTCCCCGGCCCGGGTCAGCACGGTCAGCTATGGCAAGGAACGCCCGCTGGCGATCTGTTCCGATGAATCGTGCTATTCGCAGAACCGCCGCGCCGTGACCGTTCTGACCGCAGGCGCGGGCAGCTAGGGGGAAGACTGGCATGATGCGGCTTTTGGGTATGACTGTCGCGTTGGGGCTGGCCGTGTTTGCGGCCGGTCCCGCGCCTGCGCAAAGCCGGGAAGAAACCCTGGCCGATATCCGCCAGCAGCTGACGGTGGTCTATGTCGATGTGCAGCGTCTGAAACGCGAACTTTCGACAACCGGCGGCGCCACCGGCGGGCTGGCGGGCGGGTCGGTGCTGCAACGCATTGATGCCATCGAGGCCGAATTGCAGCGCCTGACCGCCAAATCGGAAGAGCTGGAGTTTCGCATCAATCAGGTCGTGACCGACGGCACGCGACGGGTGGGCGACCTGGAGTTTCGCCTGTGCGAGCTGGAAAAGGGCTGCGATGTGTCCAAGCTGGGCGATACGCCCACGCTGGGCGGTGGCGCGCTGCCTGCGGCGCAGGTTCAGGTTCAGCCATCCCGCCCAGCGGGCGGGGGCGGTGCCGAACTGGCCATCGGTGAACAGGCCGATTTCGACCGCGCCCGTGAAACCCTGCAGGCCGGAAAACACCAGGAGGCGGCAGCGCAATTTGCTGCCTTTACCCAGACCTATCCCGGCGGGCCGCTCAGTGGCGAGGCGCATTATCTGCGCGGTCAGGCACTGTCGGCGCAGGGCCAGTCGGTCGAGGCCGCCAAGGCCTATCTGGAAAGCTTTTCAGGTTCGCCTGACGGGCCGGTCGCGCCTGATGCGCTGTATCAGCTTGGCATGTCGATCAGCGCCCTTGGCCAGACATCCGAGGCCTGTCAGACCCTTGGGCAGGTCGGGGAACGTTATCCGACATCGGCGGCCGCCGCGCAGGCGCGCACGTCGCTGGTGCAACTGGGATGCCGCTAGCGGCCGAGTCCGCGCTTGCGGGTGCGATCAGCGCCGCCTTTGCCAGGGATGTCCCGTCGGCACTGGGGGTTGCGGTGTCTGGTGGCGGCGATTCCATGGCCTTGCTGCATCTGGCGCATGACTGGTGCCGGGATCATGGCGTGCCCCTGTCGGCTGTCACCGTCGATCACGGATTGCGCCCCGCCGCGGCTCATGAGGCGGCCATGGTGGGGGCAACCTGCGCCGGGATGGGGGTGCATCATGACATCCTGCATTGGCAGGGCTGGGACGGGCAGGGCAATCTGCAAGATGCCGCCCGGCGAGGCCGTCAGGTGCTGATCGGCAGCTGGGCGCGCGGGCATGGCATTGGCGCGGTTCTGCTGGGCCACACCGCCGACGATCAGGCCGAAACGGTGCTGATGCGGCTGGCACGCGGGTCGGGGGTGGACGGGCTGACGGGAATGGCGCGGCAGCGTCACGCCTTCGGCATAGACTGGCTGCGGCCCTTGCTGGGCATCCGCCGACAGGCGTTGCGCGATTATCTGGTTGCGCGGGGCCAGGGCTGGGCCGACGACCCTTCCAACGAAGATCCGCGTTTTGACAGGGTGCGCGCGCGCCAGGCGCTGGCCGCGCTGGCGCCGCTGGGTGTTACGGTGGATGGCCTGACCGATACCGCCTGGCGTATGGGGCTGGCGCGCGATGCGCTGAACGATCTGGCCCTGCGCGCCGCCCGCGCCACCTGCCGCACCGAAGGGGGCGATGTGGTCATCAATCGGGACTTGTTCCGGGATTACCCGCTGGAAACGCGGCTGCGGCTGGCGGCGCATGCGCTGGCCTGGATCAGCGGGGCCGAATACCGCCCGCGCCTGACCGCCCTGACCGAGGCGCTGGAACAGTCCATGGGGGGGCGGGCGCGTACCTTGCAGGGTGCGCTGCTGCTGCCGCAGGGGGATGATCTGCGCATCACCCGTGAATATGCCGCCCTGCGCGATCAGGTTTGCGAACCGGGCGCGGTCTGGGATGGCCGCTGGCGCGTGCAGGGGCCCGCCACACCCGGCGCACAGGTCCGGGCCCTGGGCGAGGACGGATTACGCGCCTGCGCGGAGTGGCGCGCCAGCGGTTTTCCGCGCGAAACGCTTATCGCATCGCCCGCAATCTGGAAGAATGGGGCGCTTTTGGCGGCGCCGCTGGCCGGAATGGCGAAAGATTGGCAGATAAAACCGGCAAAACCATGGGATCAGTTTTTTGTTGGGCTATTATCTCATTGAACAGCGCCGTCTAATGTCTATTTTACAGGGTAGGTCGGTAAGGGCGGGGTGGCCGGCCCATTCATCGACCCTGTAAGTGCAAGGAGTTCACCGTGGGTAACGCGCGAAACATCGCCTTTTGGGTCGTATTGTTCCTGTTGATATTGGCGCTGTTCAATCTGTTCAGCGGAAGCCAGACGACAGTTGCATCGCAAAACATCAGCTATTCGCAGTTTCTGAACAATCTCGAAAAGGGTGAAGTCAGCTCCGTGACGCTGGATGGTGAAAAAGCCGTCATTCACGGCACAAACGGCACCGTCTACACGTCGATCATCCCCGAGGGGGTCGATCTGACAGACCGGCTGGTCGAGAAGAATGTCGATGTGACCGCCAAGGCGCAGGAAAAATCGGGGATCTTGTCCTATGTGGGCACTTTGCTGCCCTTCCTGATCCTGATCGGTATCTGGATTTTCCTGATGAACCGCATGCAGGGCGGCGGCAAGGGCGGGGCGATGGGCTTTGGCAAATCGCGCGCCAAGCTGTTGACCGAGAAACATGGCCGGGTGACGTTTGACGACGTGGCCGGCATTGACGAGGCCAAGGAAGAGCTGGAAGAGATCGTGGAATTCCTGCGCAACCCGCAGAAATTCAGCCGCCTGGGCGGCAAGATCCCCAAAGGCGCGCTGCTGGTCGGCCCGCCGGGCACCGGTAAAACGCTGCTGGCGCGCGCCATTGCGGGCGAGGCGGGCGTGCCGTTCTTCACCATCTCGGGCTCTGATTTCGTGGAAATGTTCGTGGGCGTGGGCGCGTCCCGTGTGCGCGACATGTTCGAACAGGCCAAGAAGAACGCCCCCTGCATCGTCTTCATCGACGAGATCGACGCCGTGGGCCGGTCGCGTGGCGTAGGTTACGGCGGCGGCAATGACGAGCGTGAGCAGACGCTGAACCAGCTTCTGGTCGAAATGGACGGGTTCGAGGCGAATGAGGGCATCATCATCGTCGCCGCCACCAACCGCCCCGATGTTCTGGACCCCGCCTTGTTGCGCCCCGGTCGGTTCGACCGTCAGGTGACCGTGCCCAACCCCGACATCAAGGGCCGCGAGAAAATCCTGGGCGTGCATGCCCGCAAGGTGCCACTGGGCCCCGATGTCGATCTGCGCATCATTGCGCGCGGCACGCCGGGCTTTTCGGGGGCCGATCTGGCCAACCTGGTGAACGAGGCCGCCCTGCTGGCGGCGCGGATCGGGCGGCGGTTCGTGACGATGGATGATTTCGAAATGGCCAAGGACAAGGTCATGATGGGCGCCGAACGCCGGTCGATGGTCATGTCCGAGGACGAAAAGAAACTGACCGCCTATCACGAGGCAGGCCATGCGGTTGTCGGCCTGAACGTGCCGCAGCATGACCCGATTCACAAAGCCACGATTATCCCGCGCGGTCGGGCGCTGGGGCTGGTTCTGTCGCTGCCTGAACGCGATCAGCTGAGCGTCAGCTTTACCAAATACAAATCGCAAATCGCCATGGCGATGGGCGGGCGCGTGGCGGAAGAGCTGGTCTTTGGCAAGGAAAACGTGACCTCTGGTGCCGCATCGGACATTCAGCAGGTCACGCGGATTGCCCGCGCGATGGTCACACGGTTCGGGTTTGACGAGGATCTGGGCTATATCGACTATGCCAATGAACAGCAGTCCTATCTTGGCGCCTATCAGTCGGGGTCGAACCATTCCAGCGGCACGCAGAAGATGATCGACGACAAGGTGCGCCATCTGGTCGATGAAGGCTATGCCACCGCCAAGCGCATCCTGACTGAAAAGCGCGACGATCTGGAACGTCTGGCCAAGGGCTTGCTGGAATATGAAACCCTGACCGGCAACGAGATCACCCGCGTGATCGCCGGCGAGACGCTGAACCGTGGCGATGACGAAGACACCCCGCCCGACAGCGGCAATGCCCCTTCGGTCACGGCCATTCCGAAAACGACCAAGCCCAAGACGGGCGGCGATGGCGGGCTGAACCCCGAACCGCTGGCGTGACCGGTGTAGCGGTAAGCGACTGGAACCCCGAAACCTATGCCAGGTTTCGGGGTTTGCGTTTGCGCCCCGCACTGGACCTTCTGGCGCAGGTGCCCGACTTGCCGGGTCGGCGGATCGTCGATCTGGGATGCGGCAACGGGCCGGTTGGGCAGGCGCTGCGGGCGCGGTTCGCGGATTCGGATCTGACCGGGGTGGATGCCTCGCCCGCGATGCTGGCCCACGCGGATGAAACCGGCCAGTATGACCGGCTGATCGAGGCCGATGCGGCGCAATGGCGGCCCGATGAACCGCTTTCACTGATTTTTTCCAATGCCTTGTGCCAATGGCTGCCGGATCATCCGGCCCTGTTTGCCCGACTTGCCGGGATGCTGATGCCCGGCGGCGTTCTGGCGGTGCAGATGCCGGGCCAGTCCGATGCCCCGTCGCATGCGTTGATCCGTGCAGTGGCCGCGCGCCTGTTTCCGGACCGCTTTGCCGCCGATGTGCCGCCACCGGTGGCCACCCCGGCCGAGTATCACGCGATGCTGGCGCCGTTGGGAACGGTTTCAGCCTGGGAAACCACTTATGTCCAGCGGCTTGATCCGGTGGCGGCGGGGCATCCGGTGCGCGGGTTCACCGAATCCACCTATATGCGCCCTTACAGCGATGCGATGTCGGC